>CAIYNH010000629.1 GCA_903927495.1 uncultured beta proteobacterium | reverse complement strand
TCTCCGCCTTCACCTTGGCTTGCACGGTGGCCATTTCTCTGAGCCGCTGTATCTGAATCTGCCCACTGTTGAGCTTCGCCAGCAGGTCAACCGCAATTTTCTTGACGCTCTCGCGTTCACCTTTACTCAACGATTCCTTTTGCAGCAGATCAAAAACGGCCAGTTGGTCTTCGTTTTGCAATCCCTCGCGCAGGTAGCGCTTGCCCTCTTCATCCAGAGAACCCATCGTGGCGGTCAAGTCATCAAGTACCTTCTGGATTTCGGCGGCATCTTTGTCTTTGTTGTAATCCTTCACAATTTCCTGATAGCGCTCATAAAGGTCAACGCGCGTCGGGTTGCGGGCCAGCATCATGGCCAAGCGCTTTTCAATCTGCTCTTTCAGATTCAGGATCACCACGTTTTTGTAAGGTGTGCGTTCAAATTCAGCGCGTAAACGGGCGAAATCAATGTTCGACAAGTTGTATTGCTGATTGGCGACCAAACGAGTCGCAGGACTGTCAGTGGTCAAGGCCGTATCAACCACCTCATACAGTGACTGGAGCAATGCACTCACATCGGGTGACTCACGTGCATCCTGCAATTTGTTGTAAATGGCGCCAACCGCGTTTTCCAGTGCGTCATAAGCAAACAGGCCCGGATGGGGAAACAAGCCACGATTGCTGGCCTGAACGTCCTCCACGATGACCTCGTAAGTTTTGCGACGCTCATCGGTTTCACATAGCAAATTGACTGCGATCAATATTTGCTTTTGCTTCTCGAAGCCGGTCGCAGCAATCAGACCATCTGTCTCAAACCCCAACCCAGCCAGAAACTCTTGTGCCTGGGTCAGACTGGCAGCGTATTCGGCCAGGGCTTCGCTGTCATCACGCACGGTGTCTTTCTCGCCGCTGCCTTTGCGATCTCCCTGCGCGAAAGTGGCCAGCGCCTGCCTCAAGCTTTTCAGCATCCCGTTGTAATCGATGATCAAGCCGTGTTTCTTGCCACCGCCGACCCGGTTAACCCGAGCGATGGCCTGCATCAGGGTGTGACCTTTCATCGGCTTGTCGAGATACAAGGTAGCCAAACACTTCACATCAAAGCCGGTCAGCCACATCGCACACACGATGGCAATCCGAAATGGATGATCAGGCTTTTTGAACTCAAGCTCCAATTCGCGCTTGACCATCTTTTCACGGTGCGGCTCAATATTGAGTGGCTCACCCTTGAAGTTGTTCCACTTCTTGAAGTCTGCCACCTCACCTTGTTCTTGCGAAACCACCACACAAGTCTCAGTGGCCTTCATCCACTCCACATGTTCCCGGCGCAACTTCAGTAATTTGTCAGACAATTTGCCTTTGCTTGCGAACAGTACCTCGTCTGAAGTTACGCCGGTTTCCAACAGTTTGATCTTTTCCTGCCACTTGGCCACAATCAAATCGTGCATCTTGACGCAGGTAATCTTGTCCAGGCAAACCATCATTGCCTTGCCACCACCGTTTTCAACGACGCGCCAGCGCTGGTGATAGTGGTCAACCAAGTCTTGCGCCACTTTGTCCAGCCGGGTTGGTGAAGTCAAAATCGGATAGTCCCGTGCCAGCTCGCGGTAGAGTTTTTCTTCTTTTTCCTCTGTCCACGGGTCATCCATCGTGGCTGTCTGACGGGCTACATCAATGCTCTTGGCAATGCGATCATTCACCGTGGCATCAACAATTTTGAGCTTTTCACCCCGGTTTTCGTAAAACAACGGCAACGTTGCCTTGTCTGCCACAGCGCGCTGAAAATCGTAAATGGAGACATAGTCACCAAACACCTGCCGTGTCAGTTGCTTTTCTGCTGCTTCAATCAAAGGTGTGCCGGTGAAGCCAATGAATTTGGCTTTGGGCAGTGCCTTGCGCATGTTCAAAGCCAAACGCCCATATTGCGTGCGGTGCGCTTCGTCTGAGATGACCACGATATCGCCACGCTCCGAATACGCCTCAGAAATCTGTTCCCGGTACTTCTGCACCAGTGCGAAAACATAGCGCCGGTTTTGGTCACGCAGCATCCGGCGCAACTGGTCGCCGCTTTTGGCCTGATCTGTTTTGCTGTTGGCGCGACCGGTGTTGGTATAGGTGGACGCAATCTGGTCATCCAGCTCGCTTCGATCGGTAATCACCACAAAGGTGTAACTGCTTGAGAGCTTGCGGTGAATTTTTTCGGTCAAAAACAGCATGGAATAGGACTTGCCGGAGCCCTGCGTATGCCAAAACACGCCCAACTGACCAGCGATCACCTCGGCCGCAATGGTGGGGTCTACCGAGGTCAAGCGATCAATCACCCGGTTCACGCCTAAATACTGGTGGTTACGTGCTACTATTTTTTGCGTGCTGCCATCACTGGCATCAAACACGATGAAGTTTTCCACAATGTCCAGCAGCCGGGATTTCTCCAGCATGCCATCCAGCAAAATGGGCAACAAGGGCTGATCCGCTGATGGCTCTGCGTCAT
>CAIYNH010000628.1 GCA_903927495.1 uncultured beta proteobacterium | reverse complement strand
TATTGCGTTGAAACCGGCTAACCAACGCCAACCCATGAAACAGGTGGTCGAAGGTCTGCGTCGTAAATTGCGTGAGGTAGCGGGCATCAGCGTGTTCATGCGTCCGGTGCAAAACCTGCAATTAGGTGGGCGTCAAAGCAAAGCCCAGTACCAGTATATTTTGCAAAGTGTGCGCGCCGATGAACTCAATGGCTGGGCCACCAAACTGCAGGATCAGCTCCGCTCTGATCCGCTGTTTCGCGATGTCACCAGCGATGCCCAATTGCGTGGTTTGCAGGCCCAACTCAAGATCGACCGTGACAGTGCCAACAAGCTGGGTGTCTCCATTGAAGCCATACGTACTGCCTTGTACAGCGCCTTTGGCGAGCGACAGGTCTCCACCATCTATCTGCCTACAGACAGCTACCAGGTCATCATGGAAGTGCAAGCGGATGCCAAGCAAGATGAGCTTGCGCTAGGGGGTATCTACGTGCGCGCCAACACCGGCGCTCTGGTGCCACTGTCGAACTTCACCACGGTTCAACGCACGGTTGGCGCGACTTCCATTAACCACGTCGGACAGTTGCAGGCAGTTACAGTTTCCTTCAATCTGGCACCCGGGGCCGCACTGGGTGACGCGACTGCCAAAATTGACGCTGCTCGCGCCACTATCGGATTGCCGTCTTCCGTGATTACCCGTTACGGCGGAGACGCTGCGGTGTTTAAAAACTCTCAAGGTAGCCAGGCCATCCTGATCATTGCTGCATTGCTGGTCATCTATGTATTGTTGGGTGTGCTCTATGAGAGTTACATCCATCCCATTACTATCATTGCCGGACTTCCCTCTGCAGCTGTGGGTGCGTTGGGTACCTTGATGCTGTTCGGCCAAGACCTTACGCTGATAGCCACCATCGGGATCGTCTTGTTGGTCGGCATCGTCAAGAAAAACGCCATCATGATGATTGACTTTGCCCTCGACGCGCAACGCCATCAGGGCATGACACCGGCCATGGCAATTCGGGAGGCTTGCATTTTGCGTTTTCGGCCGATCATGATGACCACCATGGCTGCCCTGATGGGTGCACTGCCTATTGCTTTGGGCATTGGGGCCGGTGCAGAGTTGCGCCAACCCCTGGGTTTGGCGGTGGTGGGTGGATTGCTATTCTCCCAAGCCATCACGCTGTTCATTACCCCGGTGATTTACCTGGCATTGGATCGTTTTAGTGGCACCGGACCGGTGCTGACACCAGGGCCCACCTGACCTGTCCGGCATTTCCTTGCATTGAACATCCATTGCACCCTCTAATTACAATTACTTTAATAGCATACTTCGCAAGCCTCATATGGGCTTAAGCCATTTTTAGTTATCTTTAAAAGGTTTTACCCAAGGCCAAAACAACCCCTTGATTGGCCAATTGGTCAGCTTTTTCATTGCCGGGGTTGCCGTCGTGACCGCGCACCCAACGCCACTCTATCTTGTGCGGTCCGGCATTGACCTGGGTGTCAAGTCGTTGCCATAAATCGACATTTTTGACCGGCTCCTTGGATGCGGTTTTCCAGCCGCGGGCTTTCCAACCGGGTAGCCATTCAGTGATTCCCTTCAACACGTATTGACTATCCACATGCAGGGTAACCCGGCAGGGGCGCTTGAGTGCCGATAGTGCTTCAATCACGGC
>CAIYNH010000627.1 GCA_903927495.1 uncultured beta proteobacterium | reverse complement strand
TTTCCAGTCAGAAAAAAGCGGAATCCGACATTCGGCAACTGGCTTATTTTGACCCACTGACCGAACTGCCAAATCGGCGAATGTTTCTTGAGGGGCTACAAACTGCCATGTCAACCGCCCTGACTGAAGGCACCCTGGCAGGCATCATGTTCATTGATTTGGATCACTTCAAAAATCTCAATGACGCCCATGGTCACTCGGTGGGTGACCAATTGCTGCGATTGATTGCGCAGCGTCTGACGCTACTGATTGGCCACAATGACATGGCAGCACGCTTGGGTGGCGATGAGTTTGTGGTCATGATCCCGGGGCTTGATACCAGCGAAATCGTTGCCATGGAGCAAACCATTGCCGTGGCTGAGCGTATTCATCAGGCCTTGTTGGTACCGTTTGAACTCGACGCGCCAAGCGATTTCAACAACTCGGCTCATACACTTCGCTATACCTGCAGCGGCAGCATCGGCGTGGCCTTGTTTGGTTTGATTGATGAGCCACTGACTGAAGTCCTGAAACGTGCCGACGTGGCTATGTATAAGTCCAAGCAGGACGGGCGAAACCTGATTCGACAATACGATCCGGCCGCCCAGCATGCACTGAACGCGCGCATGGCGCTCAGCAATGATCTGAATCTGGCCCTGCGCGACGGGCAACTTAAGTTACTCTACCAATTGCAGGTGGACGCACACCTTCAGGCGGTGGGTGCCGAATGCCTGATGCGGTGGCAGCACCCACAACGTGGCATCGTCTCGCCATTGGAATTCATTCCTTTGGCTGAAGATTCCGGGGCTATCGTGGCCATGGGTGACTGGGTAGTGCGCAGTGCCTGCCAGACCCTGACGCGCTGGGCAGATGCACCGCATTTGCGCCACATGAGCCTGAGTGTGAACGTCAGCCCACGTCAGTTCAGTGAATCTGACTTTGTGAAACGCGTGGCAGACATCCTGATTGAAACCGGTGCCAATCCGCAATTGCTTCGGCTTGAAGTCACAGAAGGTATTGTGATGAAAGACACCCAGGAAGTGATCGCAAAAATGCACGAGTTATGCGCCATGGGCCTGAGTTTTTCGATCGACGACTTTGGCACAGGTTACTCATCACTGTCCTACTTGCAGATGCTGCCTTTAGCCGAAGTCAAAATCGATAAGACTTTTGTAAATGACCTGACCACCAGTGAGCGCTCCGAGGCGATCGTCAAGGCAATCATTGCACTGGGTCACAGCATGGGCATCATCATTGTCTCTGAAGGTGTAGAAACTCAGGCCCAGCAAGATCGTTTGCTTGATCTGGGATGTACTCTGTTGCAAGGCTACCTAATTACCCGTCCAATTGATTGCGTCGCACTGGAGCAATTGGTCGAACGGCCGGTGTGATGTTCTTGTCCATCCACATCCGCAAATCGTGCCACATCGTCAACATCTCGGTATCCGAGGGTGTGCGCAATGCATTCGGCAACTCAACGGTCACAACTGGCATGGCATTTTGTAACCCGCCATAGTTACCCAGCGAGCCCGGGAAAACACCGACCTGATTCAGATAGAGGCGACCCAATTGGGTCGGCGGCATCACTGGACCATCAAAGTCGAGCACCCCATAGGGGGCATGAATACTGACAATCACATGCGGCTTGAAGCTGGCCAGTTGGTCAAACAGGTACTTTGACTCTGGCTCGCTCAAGGGCACCTTTCCTGGCCAGCGACGCGGGTCTTTGCGGGTGCGCTGCTCCCAGTAAGCGCGGGCTTCACGTTGCCAATTGAAAGTGGGGAAATTACGATTGAGGTCAACACCATGGGCATTTGCGCGCCGCGCCGGGCGGCGCATCAAGCCATCTGGGTTCAGCACCGGAATGAAGCGCCAGTGGGTTTGCTCGGGGTTGATCTGTGCCAGCTTGAGCCAATGCAAGGCCACCGAGGCCGATGAAAATTCGTCGCCATGCATGGCACCCACCACCAATACCCGTAGGCGTGGCAGCACCGGCGTAATGTCACGCAGCATCAAGGGTCTGCCTTGTACGCTGCGCGTGCCACTGGGTTGCAACTGAGCGGTTTCACACAAGGTTCTCGAAACGTTTGGTAGTCTTGAATAAAAATCATCGCAAACGCTTGCGTAAGTAACACTAGAAGCTATTAAAAAAGTAGCAATAATAAAAACCAATTGAAATCGGAAAGGCATTAGTCGATTTTAGAAGAACGGGCTGCGACGGCCATTTGTCCATTGGCGCTTTGCGTTTATGAAATATCGGGTAAATTGCAGCAAATGTCTTCGCACTCTTCCACCAAAAAACGCTTGCAGGCCCTGCCCCCTGAATTTTCCAGCGCCGAATTTCGCACCGCACTGGGTATGTTTGCGACCGGTGTGACCATCGTCACAGCCCTTGCCCCCGCCGGTCGTCTGGTGGGTTTGACGGCCAACTCCTTTAATTCGGTTTCACTGTCTCCGCCATTGGTGCTGTGGAGTCTGTCGCAAGCGGCCACAACCATGGATGCATTTCGCGCTGGATCGCATTACGCCATTAATATTCTGGCTGCCGACCAGCAAGCGTTGGCGCAGCAGTTTGCCTCAAGGGCAGAGAACCGATTTGCCAATGTTGGTTTTTCGCTAGGGGCCTGTGGTGCGCCGTTGCTACATGGGGCTGCGGCCACCTTTGAGTGCTTCAACCGCAGTCGCTACGAGGAAGGTGACCACGTGATTTTTGTCGGCGAAGTTGAAAACTGCTCGCACACCACCGGCACCTCACCACTGCTTTATCATGGTGGCAAGTTTTACACCGAACACCCACTTTGATCTGCGCTTGATTGCGCAGTGGATATTGCAATCACCTTGCACAGGTAAACTTAGCTCTCGTACCTGGTTACCTGAAGGAATTTCATGAGCAAGAACGCATCCCTGAAGATTCGCACCATCGCCCTGGTGGGTCACGGTGCGGTTGGTAAAACAACGCTGGTGGAAAGCCTGTTGCTGGCCACAGGCACCATCGTCAGTCGAGGCACGGTAGAAAAAGGCAATACCGTGTGCGATTTTGACCCGGTTGAGAAAGAATTAGGTCACTCTCTGCAATCCTCACTGGTGAGCTTTAGCACCGGAGATGTACATATTCATCTGATCGACACGCCCGGTTTTCCCGACTTTGCCGGCCAGGCAATCAGCGCCCTTGCCGGTGTTGACACGGCATTGGTCGTCATCAATGCGCAGACGGGCATTGAACTCTCAAGTGAGCGCATGTTCTTGCTGGCTGGTGAGCGCGGCCTGTGTCGAATGATCGTGGTCAACAAGATAGATGCTGACAACATTGACCTGAGCGCACTGGTGGCCGAAATTCGAGAACGTTTTGGCAAACAATGTCTGCTGTTGGATTTGCCCACTCGCCACGGCCAGGAGGTGGTGGAGCTGCTGGGGCATGACGATGGTGAGAGTGATTTTGCATCAATGACTGCGGCCCACAGAGAACTGATTGATCAACTGGTAGAAGAAGACGATGGTTTGATGGCACGCTACCTTGAAAAAGGTGTCGAGCCCAGTGTCGAAGAACTGCATGCGCCGTTTGAAGCCGCACTGCGCGCTGGGCATTTGATCCCGATTCTGTTTGTCTCAGCCAAGAGCGGTGCCGGGGTGCCGCAATTGCTCGACGTTCTGGAGCGTCTGGCACCCAACCCGGCTGAGGGTAATGCGCCACTGTTTTATCGTGGCGACTGCCTACAAGAAGGACCAGCCTTTGCCGCTCAGCCAGACGCAGACCTGCATGTGCTGGCGCATGTTTTCAAG
>CAIYNH010000626.1 GCA_903927495.1 uncultured beta proteobacterium | reverse complement strand
GCTGATGTGACCGGTTTTTACCATGAGCTCAATCCTGCATTTATGCAGGAAGTTAACTTCAATGCACTGTTTCAACTTGATTTGTCTTTGGACGAGCAGAAGCTTCACCGGCTGTTCATTAGCGCCTTGCAAGCCTGGGCAGAAGCTACACCCCTAAAGAAGGGGCTGCCAGTTGGTTTGCCAGCATCGGCGGTGGTTGCCAATATAGCGTTGATACAGCTGGATCGTCTGATTGAACAGCAAGTTGTGCCACTGTATTACGGTCGATATGTTGATGACCTGATTTTGGTGATGGAGAACGGATCTGACATCCAATCAACTGAGCAGCTTTGGGAATGGCTGTTTGCGCGTTCCGGTGGTTTGCTCAGTTGGCTACCAGGCAAGGAAAAGGACACAGTAGAGTTCAAACCTGGCTACTTGCACGGTAGTCAGATTCAGTTTTCCAACGGGAAAAATAAGGTTTTTGTATTGACGGGTGAGACTGGCAAAACGCTGGTGGAATCCATCGCCCGCCAGGTTCACGAACGTGCCAGCGAATGGCGTGCCTTGCCCAACTTGCCTCGTTCTGCCAGCCATGTAGCCACCGATTTGGTTGCAGCCACCCAGAGCGATGGTGAAATTGCAGACAACCTGCGCAAGGCAGACTTGCTTTCCATGCGCCGTGCAGGCTTTGCCATCAAGCTCCGTGATTTTGAAGCGTATGAGCGTGACTTACATCCAGACGCGTGGAAGGATCACCGCAAGGCATTCTTCAGAGCCTTCATCCAGCATGTGCTGGTATTGCCGCACTTCTTTGATTTGGCCATCTACATTCCTCGTGTGGTGAAGATTGCGACGGCTTGTGAAGATTTCGAAGAACTCCGAAAAATAATGGGTGGACTTTCTTGGATCTGCAAGACCGTGGGTGACCACTGCGCTGTTTCCATAAAGCCGAGCCCTGGCAAGAAGGCACCTAGTGAAGCTGAGATTCTTCGAGTTTGGAGATTGCAGGTTTTTAAGGCTGTGAATGAAAGCATAGTGGCGGCCTTTCCACCACGATTGTCAAAAGCCGGTAAGTTAGCTTGGGAGAAGCATTTCTCTAAATCTGAATTCGGAATTGGCGACATGCCAATCAAGGACATCCAGGCAAAGCAGGCGTGGTTGTTTTCGCATGACCTTGCGCACATGCCATTCCGATTCATCGGTTTGCCCAAGGAAATGATTGCTCAGCGTGGCATTCCAGCCAAGAAAACAATTGTTTATCTGGACGACGCAAATCATCTGCTGAAAAGCTCTGTGACAGATGGAGTTGCCGAGCTGGCGAAATGGATCAAATGCACAAGAGCCGGTGCAATGCCAATCGGGTTGCTTTTTGCAACACGTCCGTCCAGTGTGGCCGAACTATTCGTGCTGGATCGCAATCCATTTTCTGATGCCAGTGAGAAGGCAATGCGGGCCATTGTGCTTGCAATACGTGGGTTCACGTTGAGTGAAAAGATGCCCCGCCTTGATCGTAAGGATGTGTTGCAAATTCCGGATGGGGAGCCACAACACAAAACCACCATTGCTGTCTCCAGTTGGGAGACTCGATACAAGAGTTGGGTTGCCGCTGTAACGGGCAACACAGATCCTGACTTTGACCGATATGCGCGCGTACACAGGTTGGTGAAACATCTGATCTCGCAGCCCAATGGAGCCAAATACTTCATTCTTCCGGAATTGGCGCTGCCAGCGCATTGGTTCATGCGCCTGGCTCTCAAGCTCCAAGGGCGGCGGATTTCATTAATCACTGGCATCGAATACTTGCATGCCAGCAAAAGCAGGGTCCGTAATCAAGTTTGGGCGGCTTTGTCGCATGATGGTTTGGGCTTCCCATCAATGCTGGTATATCGGCAGGATAAGCAGCGGCCTGCATTGCATGAAGAGCAGGAAATCAAGCGCCTTGCCGGTTTGGAATTGAGGCCTGATAAAGCGTGGACCAAGCCCCCAGTGATCCAGCATGGCACCTTTCGTTTTGCGATGTTGGTTTGTAGCGAGTTGACCAACATTAGCTATCGCACAGCATTGCGTGGTGAGGTGGATGCAGTGTTTATTCCGGAATGGAATCAGGACACCGAAACATTCAACTCACTGGTT
>CAIYNH010000625.1 GCA_903927495.1 uncultured beta proteobacterium | reverse complement strand
GACTTGGCCACCGAATACTTCATGGTCCGTACCCAACAGAGCTGCAGTCCATCCACCTTTTGAAACAAGTAGCTTGCTTCCAAGCGCGGGGGGGCGGCCAACTGGTTGGAGTCTGATGTGATGATGAGCACGCGGTGCCCCAACTGTGACAACTCTTTCATGAGCAAGTAACCACGCCCTCCAGCCGTACCACTGCCGGGCGGGGTCACATATTTTGAGACATACCAAATTGTCAAGGCCATTTTTTGATTACTCGCACAGTTTGGGAATGGCGTTAATCACCGGAATCACCTTGTCAAAGTCCATCCCAATTGCATCGAGATACCACTTGATATTGGGATAGCGTGGGCGGTTCTCATCCTCAACCAACACCAGCGCTTGCTCACGGGTCATGTCACCCTCGCGTATCTGGTTGCTGCGGAAAGTATCGTGCTCTGTAAACCCGGCTACGGTGTAATAGATATAGTTGTAAATGGCCGCGGTTCCATCCCCAATGCGCCATGTGGTGTTGGTGTCTGGCGCCTTTTCCCAATCATACTGGTTGAGCAAGGTGTCGTCAATGGTCTTTTCGTCCCAACGCCAGTAGTCGAAAATATGGTAATAGTCCGTCTTTTTGTTGAAACTGCGGTAGTACTCTCCAGACAAAGTGTCCCACAGTGAACTGTTGAAGTAGCCCGGACTTTGCAACATGGCGCGCAAGCGCAGCCGTTGGTAGCGAAGTTGCTTCATAGCGCCATGGGAATACACGCGCTCTTCCTCGAAGTCAGGAGGCACTCCGAGGAAACCAGCCTTAAAGTGCGTTACCTCCAAGGGGTTTACACCCCACAGATTAAGAGAAATTCCCGTTTGCCTCTTGATCCTCTCCACATGACGAAAAAAATGCTTGTCACCCGCAGTCAAAACGCTCACCATACCTAAGTGTGGGGACTTTAGCCACGCTGACAAGTTCATCGCGATGTTTCGGCGCTTTAGGGCTATATCGTCGGCGACTATAATATTTTCAATACCCATTCTGGCACACATACGGCTGATATTGCGACGCCCCAAATCCGTCACCATACCCCAATCATAAGTGTAGGTAATGGGTTTCATCTTGAGCTCTTTGGAAATAAGATGCAAGCCATAACAACTGTCGCGCCCACCAGAAAAAGGAACAATACAGTCGTCACATTGGGTCCGGCGATAGGGCTCCACCAAAGCAAAGATTTCCTCTACAGGTCGCGGCCTATTGCGCGGTTTGTAGTTGTGGCAGTAGTTACAAACTCCAGCTTCATCAAAACGAATATAAGGCATACTTTCAGGCAAAATGCACTTCGTGCACCTCCGCATCGAGTAGCGCGTGTACTCAAGCATATTCTCCTCAGCTCGATGCGCACCCAATTTAGGAATTAAATTAGTTGTCGGTTGAATATACTCATATACTGTTGGTTGAAAAAAAGATATAGGGATATCGAAAACAACCCCATTTTCCCGAACTTGCTCTATCGACTCACACGCAACCTTCAACAGCGGGAATTTTTCAGAAGAAAAATACAAATTACCATCTTTGTATCCGACATAAAGACTACCATTATTAGAAAACAAGCAAAGCTTACCTAACGTCGGCAATGCCAATGCACAAGCAACAATTCCATCGCACAAATTGAGCACATGATTTGCGATTTTATCAACTTCACCACCTCTTTCAATGTGTTCAGCTGCAATGGCCGCAATGACTTCAGTGTCAATGTTTTGATGTCGAATCTTATTGATATCCGTCCAAAGATGCTGGTCATTAACAACAATCCCATTGTGAATAACGCAAATTTGATCTCGATAAACCGGTTGATTGTCCAGAAGTCCATTTGTTATCAATCGGCTATGCCCCATAACGAAATCCGACTGCGATAGATCAGTCTTGACAAGCAATTTTGTAATCGCCCCGTTTGCACGATGAATATCGTACCCATCTTGCGTGTGCAAAAACAGACCACATGCATCTTTTCCACGTTGCTCAGAATGTTGCCCAAGCCATTTCAAATCGCTAATAGGAATCCTATTATTTGAGATAATTCCAAATATTCCACACATATGTTTCAATCAAGGAAAAATAAAAAAGTATATTTATTTGCCACTGCGCAAAATAGCATTTCGTATATTACTTCAAAATACGCCACTGCGATAGCGTCCAATAACGTGTTCGTAGACACCCAGCATAATGTCTACACTTATATCCCAGGAGTATTTTCTGATTATATGCTTCCGTCCTTCGCGGCTCATTTTGAAACGCAGCTGCGGATTTCGCACGAGATTCTCAAGAGCGTCTGCTGCAGCAACAGCATTATCACACGGAACAACGAGGCCAGTTACACCATTCACTGTGACCTCCTTCAAACCATCCGCATCAGAAACAACTATTGGCCGTCCAGCAGCGCTAGCTTCGATGGCCGATACACCAAAACTTTCATTTCGACTCAGTGCAACAAAAATATCCATTTTGCCTAACTCATCTGGCACATTCCTATGAGGAACCTGCCCAATAAAGCGGGTTTGTCTTATTATACCGAGCTTGGTGGCTAGTGCTCGAAGTTCATCAGATTGCTCGCCACCTCCAACCAATCTTAATTCGAGTTCTGGAGAGTCAACTGAGGGGTTCACCTTTAGTCGCTGCGTGAGTATTGCAAAAGCTTGCAGCAGTATGTCTATGCCATATTGTGGACTCATTGCCTTGATGGTACCAATAATCAGCTTGGAGTTATTAATAGGCAATGGTACTTGGATATTAATGTAGCGATCCAGTTCCACACCAAAAGGTGTTATCTCGATGTCAATCAATTCAGGAACTAAAGACCGCACTCTATCAGCCATACAATGACTTGTCGATGCAACCTGATCAGCAGCAAGCAAATTTTTCTTCAAAATCCACTTATGCAATGTCGATTTGGTCGGAAAATCATACACATCACTCCCCCACACTGATAGAATCCAGGGCCGATAATTAACCAATCTAGCAGCG
>CAIYNH010000624.1 GCA_903927495.1 uncultured beta proteobacterium | reverse complement strand
CCTTCGCGCCTACATCATCACCTGCCTCGAATGCGCCAAAGCGCCTGACGATATGTGGAGTACCAAGCTGTCGTTTTACCGCAAAGAATGTCGCGCGCCAAAGCGTCTTCTAGCCCCCTCACAGTGGCTGCAATCTTGGGCTGTTTGAGAAGTTGACAGCCAGTAACGTGAGAACACCCCGGCGCATTCCCCGCCAGCCGGGCCGAGAGCGCTGCGCAGGGCCGCCCGGGGCCTACAAAGTTCTCGCAGAAAAGCTTTTGCCTAGGGGTCAATTGGTCTTTTTTGATTTTCATATTATGAAATATGAGTCGATTAATGCCACTTTTGCAAGCGTTTTGCAAGCTGCAATTGCGCCGGTGCTTCTAATCACCGCCACCAGACTCGCTATAGTCACACCACAAGCAAAACAATCAACTTCAAGGGACGAAGCCACCCCATGCTCGATGACATCAAAAAGACCCTCTGGGCCACCGCCGACAAGCTGCGTGCCAACATGGACGCCGCTGAATACAAGCATCTGGTGCTGGGCCTCATCTTCGTCAAGTACATCTCCGACACCTTTGCCGCCCGCCGTGCAGACCTAAGCGCACGCCTGACCAATCCGGCAGATGAGTACTTCTTTCACGACGCTGGCCCCGGTGACATTGAGGCTGAACTGGAAGACCGCGACTATTACAAGGAGGTCAACGCCTTTTGGGTGCCAGAACCCGCCCGCTGGGAAAGTTTGCGTGCTGCTGCCAAGCAGCCCGACATTGGCAAGCGCATTGACGAGGCACTGACCCTCATCGAGCTGGAGAACCCCAAGCTCAAGGGCATATTGGACAAGCGCTACGCCCGCGCTCAGTTGCCTGATGGCAAGTTGGGCGAGCTGGTGGATTTGGTCTCCACCATCGGCTTTGGTGACAACCCCTCAGCAGCCCGTGACATCTTGGGCCAGGTTTACGAGTACTTTTTGGGCATGTTTGCCAACGCTGAAGGCAAGCGCGGCGGACAGTTTTACACCCCGGCCAGCATCGTCAAGACGCTGGTTGCTGTGCTCAGCCCCCATAGCGGCAAGGTCTATGACCCCTGTTGCGGTTCCGGTGGCATGTTTGTTCAGTCTGAAAAGTTCATCGAAGCCCACGGCGGCAAACTGGGTGACGTGTCCATCTACGGGCAAGAGGCCAACCCCACCACTTGGCGACTGGCGGCCATGAACCTTGCCATTCGTGGCATTGACTTCAACCTTGGCCGTGAACCGGGCGACACCTTCACCCGCAACCAGCATGCCGACCTGCGGGCCGACTTCATTTTGGCCAACCCGCCGTTCAATATCAGCGACTGGTGGCATGGTAGCCTGACAGGTGATCCGCGCTGGGTTTATGGCGACCCGCCGCAAGGCAATGCCAACTATGCCTGGTTGCAACACATGCTGCACCACCTCAAACCCACGGGCCGGGCTGGCATCGTGCTGGCGAATGGTTCCATGAGTTCCAGCCAAAACAGCGAAGGCACGATCCGCGCCGCCATGGTGGATGCGGATGTGGTCGAGGTCATGGTGGCTTTACCCGGTCAACTGTTCTTCAACACGCAGATTCCGGCCTGCCTGTG
>CAIYNH010000623.1 GCA_903927495.1 uncultured beta proteobacterium | reverse complement strand
CCACCATGAAAATCAGGGTCGGTCTGAATGGCGCGCCGGGCGACTTCGTTGAAAGCGATGTTTTCTGCAGTGAGGTTGGGCGCGCTGGCAATCACTACCGCGTGGCGTATCCGGTTTGGGTATTGCAGCGTCCAACTCAAAGCCTGCATGCCGCCTAACGAACCGCCCATCACCGCGGCCAGCGTCTGAATGCCCAAGGCATCAAGCAGTCGGGCCTGGGCGTTGACCCAGTCTTCGACCGTGACCACTGGAAAATCCGCACCGTAAACACGACCGGTGTCGGGATTGGTGTGCATCGGGCCGGTAGAGCCAAAACACGAACCCAAATTGTTCACGCCAATCACAAAAAATTTATCCGTATCGAGTGATTTTCCGGGCCCGATCATGTTGTGCCACCAGCCCTCGGACTTGTCCTGATCCGCATAAATGCCAGCTACGTGGTGCGAAGCATTGAGAGCATGGCAGATCAGCACAGCGTTGGATCTGGCCTGATTGAGGCTGCCGTATGTTTCAAAACTCAGACAATAGTCGCGCAATGAAGCACCGCTTTGTAGGCGCAAAGCGGCTGCAAAATGCATGGACTGGGGTATAGCGATCATTATTAATGCATTGGAAAAAGCCAGACTCGCTAGAGACAGTGCGAGTGGCTGGTTGTTTAGCGGCTCTTGTTATGCGCCCGCAAGCTCTGGCAAATCGGCGCATTAGAAGTATATCAACCCGCCCAGTGTGGCCGTTTTTATCCGGTCCCCAATACATCGCCAGCAGACTGATTGCCTCATGTTGTGGCTATGCTAAAAGCGGAGCCTGATTTGCTGATGTGCGCAGTCACGGTTGTTTCGTATGATCCCCCCCATCCATTCACCCAGACGTATTATGAAAATTTTTATCCGGCTTTTCTTCAGAACTTTACGCATCGTGCTCGGTCCGGTGATGTTGCTTTGGGAAATTATCAGCCGCCCAAAGGGCATCGTTCGCCAACCGCAGCAGCAGACCGAGGTCGACCAGCAATGCCGCAATCTGATCCTCTACCAATTCAGGACCTGCCCGTTTTGCATCAAGGTAAGGAAAGAAATGCACCGTTTGTCTTTGAACATCGAACGCCGTGATGCACAAAAAAATCAAAAAAATCGGTCAGAGTTGATTCAAGGTTATGGTCAACCCCAGGTCCCTTGCCTGAAAATTACTGACCACGACGGCAACAGTCAGTGGCTGACCGAATCCGGCGCCATCATCGCCTACTTGCACGGACGCTTTGCCAACGGGGTCTGAACCAAGGGTGCATCACCCACTTGTAAAACCAATGGCGCTACGTATTTGATAGTCATCAACGCAAGCTGCATAAGCGCTGGAGTGGAAAATTCCTTTAAAGCCACGAAATTGATCTAAGACGAGGCAGGAAAGGGCTATTTTCAAACCTCAAGGCAACCGATAATGCTCTGTTGCTTTATTGAATTTTGTGAATTCCGCTTGCATGAAAGACCACTACGCCACATTGGGATTGCGAAGTTCGGCTACGCTGGCCGATATCAAGAAAGCTTTTCGTCAGCAGGCATCGCTGCACCATCCCGATCGCAACAGTGCGGCGGATGCGCCTGCACGTTTTCGGGCCGTCCAGGAAGCCTATGATGTTCTGTCGAATGCGGACAGTCGCAAGGCTTTTGACGACAATCGGCAGCGCAACTTGCTGGATAGCCCCATCGATACTGCGCGAGCCATTTGGCAAGATTATTGGTGCCGCCTTATTTGAGCGACATCGCATTGAAAAATCGAAAGAACCAAGGTCATGATGTCTTCATTTTTTCGCGCTTTACGCGCCTCATACCAAGCCGAGATTGACGATCTCACTTTTGATTCAGATGGCCGCGATGTACTGCGCCAGCGCTTGGTCGAAAAACGAAATCAAATTACTTTTTTGCTGCAAATGATGGAAATCAGCCCCGAAATGGTGGCGGTGGCATTGCACGGCGGGTTTCATTTCGAGTTGCCGGCGGTTATGGACCATTTATTGACACTAGAGGCTGATGAATTCCCTGATTGGGACAGCCTGAGCGATGCGGTGCAACTGACGCCCTGGGCCAAAGACCTGGAAACCGTAATTTTGCGCGAACCCAAGGGTGCATGGTTCATGACAACCGCAGCTGGATTGGAATATTTGTACCAGCGCCCATCTTCACATCACCATGAAATCAACCATAGCCACGAGCACGCGACGGGTGAGCAGGACGATCGGCGCTCGAATAGTCGGGACCATGACCATGGTCACGATTTTGATGCTGATGACGATCATCACCAGCACCGCAATGAGCATGAGCACGACCATGAGCACGAAGAAGCCAGTGCCGAATGGCTCGAAGGACAAGGCTTTGACCGTAAAGATTGATTGGAAAATCACATGCACCATCTGGCCCTGATTGAAAGAACCCAAAGCCTGATTGCAGCGGGTGACATCGTGGGCGCTGAGTCTGCCTTGGTTGAACTGGCTGATGCCCAGGGCGACGGTGCCCTGATGGAGGTACTCGAGCAATTGCCCGCTAAAGACATTCTGGCAGTGATCCGGGAATATGACAGTGCCAAGATGTCGATCATCAACATGATGCTCACCCCCGAGCAATTTGCCCGTGCCGTGGTCATCGAAAAGCAATACCGAGACCTGACCCGGTCGCACTTGCGCGGCATGGTCAATTCAGTGATCTTCAGGGATGATGCCGAATCACTGGATTTTTTGCACGCCATTGGCGAGCTTGAAGGTGGCAGTGAGGCATTGGCCGATTATTTTGAAGAAAAATGGAGCCGCATCGAAGCCTTTGCCAGGACCGGGACCTTTGATACGGCCGAGGACGACGGCGAAATGATCACCGAAGACGAACTGCGGGCCAATGCCTACGCCCACCCCAAAGTAGACCAGGACGAGATTGCTGACCAGGACTGGATGCAAATGGCGTGGCTTTTGCGGTACGAATGCATTGACCTGTTTATAGAAATGCTACTGGTGCTGCGCGCCAAGGCGCGTGCTTTTGAACTGGGCCTGGACGACGACGAAGCGCCGGAAGAGGACGGCAAAGTCGAAACCGGCGATACCGACCGCGGCAAAGCAACCCCGGCCGCACTTGAATCAGATGAAGAGTCAGCCATTTGAGCACCTCGAAACAAGTCTCGGAGCCCGCTGGCGTAGCGCTGTTTGATGCGCGTCCATTTTTTGAAAAGGCGCTGATTTACGGCATACAGCACGGTATTCTGACTCAAGCCAAAGTTGAAGCCATTTGCGCTGAAGCCCCAAAAGGACTGGTGCAGATTGCGCGTTATTTTGGCAGCGAGTTT
>CAIYNH010000622.1 GCA_903927495.1 uncultured beta proteobacterium | reverse complement strand
GAAGCACTGCGCCGCAGTTTCAAGAAACATATCTATCCCACCCATGGCTACTTGTTGACACAAAAATGACATCTTTCAAAGATTAGGAAAAAATGAAGGAAAAATACTGAAAATTAAGATAACCTTCACTTTCTTAAAAAAGTGTTTGATTAGCGCCATTTATCGAGGAATGCTTTAGGTATTGGCGCAGAACCTATCCGTAAATAATGTTTATGTCCAATTTGAGCTTTCTGAACGCCATGATCGATGCGGTTATGTGGTTGTGCGACAGAATGCTGCGATCGGGTTTCTCGTATCGAACCAATATCTTGCGGAATCGGTTAAACCCCCTGTGCGACACCTCGACGACCCAGCGCCTTGATGACTGTCAAGGCAGGCGCTCCGGTGTAACCTGCCTCAGCGCAGAAGTGTTTGTGTCTTTGATGCATTCATTGCCGCCCCATCAATGCTTTGCCATCGCCAGGCGATACCTTCAAACCCGTCGCGCTCGGCAAGGCCGAGTTTCCACAAGTACGCAAAGACCCCGTCTTTCTCCCGCTCCAAGAATTGTGCATGGATGGCACTTGGGCTGGCGTAGCGTTCAGCAGGTAATGCGTTCGATTGGCAACCAGTACTCAATGCACTCACGATTGCTTCAAAAACGAGTCGCGCCTCCTTGGGTTTGCGACCACACCCGACCTTGCTGGCGTACGACTGATCTGTCGAGCGCCGTCGCACTGGAATCAAAGGTTCCATACGACTCCCCAACTCATTGGTGACATTCCATGCCTTTGCCATACTGCCTCCACACGCGGTTGTCCCGCATAGCAAGTTGTTATTCATTATTTACCGACAAGTACTTAGTTTCTTTTCTACAAAATGAGTCAACCAAACACCTATGAGACTACTGATCGTTGAGGATGATTCATTGTTGGGTGCCGGATTGCGCTCATCGCTTGGAAAGGCAGGTTTTGATGTCACTTGGGTCAGAGATGGTCAGTCGGCACTGGCCGCGCTGGCAACCGAGCCCTTTTTGGCCATGGTGCTCGACATTGGGCTGCCCGGCTTAAATGGTTTGGACGTACTGCAAAAGTTACGTGACTCTGGCAATGTCCTGCCCGTGCTGATGCTGACCGCTCGTGATGCTACCCACGACAAGGTCAACTGCCTGGACATCGGCGCCGACGACTTTTTGGTCAAAACCACCGACATGGAAGAGTTGATAGCCCGCCTGCGCGCACTCATTCGACGCTCTGGTCGCAGCGGCAGATACAGCGCTGGCGACTTGACGCTGGACGTGGATGCCCACACTGCCTCCCAAAATGGCACACCGGTGGACTTGTCCAAACGCGAATTCGATATCTTGCGTATGCTCATGGAGGGTTCAGGGCGGGTCATCACCCGCCAACATCTCGAGCAGACGATTTTTGGCAACGATCATCACATGGACAGCAACGCACTGGAAGTTCATATTCATAACTTGCGCAACAAAATTGGTGCCAAGACCCTGAAGACGGTGCGCGGCGTCGGCTACACCATCGCCGGGTCAACATCTTGATTGCAGGCTGGCGCAGTTCGCTGAGCCAGCGATTGCTGGTGGGGTTGGTCGTAGTGAGTTTTACGTTTTGGGTCGTGATCGCGGCGCTGACCATTCGCGACAACATGGACGAGGTGCATGAACTCTATGACATTCATCTGGTGCATACGGCACTGGCCCTGCTGCGTCTGACCGATACCGCCCCCAACAGCCCTCCGCTGATTGCAGGCAGTGCTGCTTCGTCCATGATCGAGCGCCTATTCAGTCAGTGGCCAGATCTACCCGATCGTGTAACCCAAGCCAAGCACACTGACTCAACCCAAAGCCGTTCTGTGCAGAGTGCCAACAAAGTCGTGGTTGACCGAAACGTGCAATATGGCAAGGGCTTGCGTTACCAGATTTGGCGCCAGGATGGCCGCATGTTGTTTCGATCTGCCAATGCGCCCGATTCGGTGATTACCGATGAAACAGGTTTTTCTGAAAATGCCGACCAACAAGGCCAGAACTGGCGCCATTACAGCGTCTGGAACCGCAGTCACGAAGTGCGCGTTATCGTCTCGGAAGCGCATGACATGCGGATGCAATTGGTGCGCAGTCTTGCTATTAGTTCGATCAGCCCGATTGCACTCGGACTGCCGGTGCTGGTGCTCTTGCTTTGGTTGTCCATCCGCAGGGGACTCGGCCCACTGACAGCGTTGAGCCGGGAAATTGCCGACCGAAAGCCAGATAGCTTGGTGCAGTTGAACGAATCGAAAACCCCGCAAGAATTGCGCCCCATCGTACTTGCCTTGAATGACTTGCTTCGACGCATGACGTACACCCTTGAAAACGAGCGCCGGTTTACCGACAACGCAGCCCATGAATTGCGCACGCCACTTGCCGCAATTCAAGCGCACTTATACGCAGCAAGTAAAACCACTGACCCCTCGGAGCATTCACGTGCCATGGCGCAAGTGCAACGCGGTGTCGACAGAAGCATACGGCTGGTGGCTCAGATGTTGACCCTGGCGCGACTGGGGCCACAGCAAGCATTGCCCGGTGTTGGCCTTGTCAACTTAGGGGATATGGCCCAAAATGTCTGCGCTGACCTTGCTCCGCTGGCCTTGCAGCGCGATCAAACCCTTGAACTACGGGCGCAGCCCGATGTCGCATCATTGCCTGGCAACCCTGACCTGTTGTCGATGCTGCTTTCTAATTTGGTCGACAACGCCATCCGATACACACCGCGCGGTGGTCATATTCAGATCGCGGTACGCCATGATGCTGCCGGCTTGCAGATGGCCGTATGCGACGATGGTCCGGGCATCGAGCTTACCCAGCGCGAGCGGGTGTTTAACCGGTTCTACCGTCTGGCCGATCAAAGTCAACCCGGCACCGGCCTGGGGTTGGCGATTTGCCGCAGCATTGCCGAGCTTCATCGCGCCAAAATTTCGCTCTCCGAAGGGATCAACGGATGTGGTCTGATGGTCAGTGTGACTTTTCCGGCATCAAGTGTTGATGCCGCATAACGCCGAGCATTCGCTGTTGATAGTGCAGGAAACGACGCACTGAAGTTGAATATCACCGCTATTGGTCCAGCAGAAAAATTTCAAGTGATCCTTGCTGCTATGCTTTGCGCTTTTCCCAAACCCGATCTGAACCATGAAAAAACTATTCACTCTCTGCCTGCTTGCAGTCGCCACGTTAACCACCGCTGCTTGGGCAGCTGATGCCCCAGCGGCCAAACCCACAGTCGCCAACGTTGTCAGCGGCGAGGTCTTGGAGGTCAAGAATGTCGAGAGTTACACCTACTTGCGCCTAAAAACCAAAGACGGAGAAACCTGGGCTGCGGTGAACAAGGCGACCGTCAAAAAAGGTGACAAGGTCACGGTTGAAAACACCATGGTGATGAGTAACTTTGAAAGCAAAGAGCTGAAAAAAACTTTCCCGTCGATTGTGCTGGGTAACCTGGGCGGTACGACGGGTGCCAAGGCCGAGTCCAGCCCGCACTCGGGTGCAGCCGTCAAACCTGCTGACATAGGCCCGATCAAAGTTGCCAAGGCCAGCGGTGCCAATGCCCGAACGGTCGCTGAAATCGTGACCAAGGCTGTCGAACTCAAGGACAAATCGGTCAAGGTCAGCGGTAAAGTGGTGAAGTTCAATGCCGGCATCATGGGTAAAAACTGGGTCCACCTGCAAGACGGCACAGGCGCTGCGGCCAGCAATACCAACGATATTCTGGTCACTACCGATGCCCAGGCCAAGGTGGGTGATGTCGTCACGGTCACCGGCACGGTGCGCAACGACAAGGATTTCGGTGCCGGTTACAGCTACAAGGTGATGATTGAAGAAGCCATCTTGCAACCCTGATTGCTCTGATTATCAGAGTGCTAAATGCAAGCTGCATAAGCGCTCACGGCAATTTAAATATATGGCATAAGCGTCGTTCAAGGCGCTGCCAGTGCCCTTTGAAATCAGACCGGTTCACGCACATGCCAAAACCAGCTGCGCAATTTTCATTTCTCTCTGTCCCGGCGATTTCATGAATTTTTTAAGCGGATTCGTCACTGGTCTGGCACTGATTGTGGCCATTGGCTCGCAAAACGCCTACGTCTTACGCCAGGGCATCCGGCGCGAACACGTGCTGGCACTGGTGCTGTTTTGCGCTGTGTCTGATGCACTGCTGATCGCCGCTGGTATTGGTGGTGCTGGTGCCGTGATTCGGGGCAATGCCCAGTTGTTGAACATCACGCGCTGGGGTGGCGCACTCTTTCTGGGGGGCTACGGTTGTCTGGCGGCGCGGCGTGCCTGGCATGGCGCTCAGATGCAACTTGACAGCAGTTCAGGGAGCACCCTGCTGACGGCTCTGGCCGCCTGCTTTGGTTTTACTTTTTTGAACCCGCATGTGTATCTTGACACCGTGGTGTTGCTTGGCTCGATCGCCAACCAGCAACCCGACTCTGGGCGGTGGGTATTTGGTGCCGGTGCCTGCCTGGCGAGCTTGTGCTGGTTTTCAGCGCTGGGATTTGGTGCCCGATTTTTGGCCCCACTTTTCCAAACCAGCACGGCCTGGCGCGTGCTCGACAGTCTGATTGCCTGTGTCATGTTGACCCTGGCCGCCACCCTGCTGCAAGGATGACGTTAAAGTAGCGCCCATGAATCCAAACGAAATAACCCTTACCAAGTTCTACCGCGCCTTTGCCGAACTGGATGCCGACACCATGACAGCCTGCTACGCAGAAGATGCCAGCTTTGAAGACCCGGCGTTTTCACTCAAGGAGCGCAGCCAAATTGGTGGCATGTGGCACATGCTGTGCGATGCCACCCGTCAGTCACGTGGTGACTGGGAACTCGATTTCAACGCCATCGAGGCCGACGAGTACGCTGGCAAAGCGCACTGGGAAGCACGCTACCGCTTTACCGCGACGGATCGCAAGGTGCACAACATCATTGATGCCAACTTCACTTTCACCCCCTCAGGCCTGATTGCCAGCCACCGCGACAGTTTTGATTTTTGGCGCTGGTCCCGTCAGGCACTGGGCTTTGGCGGTTTGATACTGGGCTGGGCACCCTATTTTCGCAAGCAGGTGCGTGCGCAAACACTTGCGGCCCTGACCCGATACCTGGCCAAGAATTCCTGAATGAACCTCACGCTCCGCAGCACTTCTTGAATTTCTGGCCACTGCCGCATGAGCAGGGATCGTTGCGGCCTGGCGTAGCGGTTTTATAGACGGTGGCAACACGCGGGCCAAGCGCCCGCCAAAGTTCACGCAGGTCATAGACCGCCCAAATCGCCTCAGCGTAGTCATCTAGCCTTTGCTGACTCACTGTCGGCATGCCATCCTCCAGAAAGGGCGAAACAGTTGGCGGCTCGGTATCGTCTTCAGTCAGCGCCACAATGCACTGAATGGCAGCGTCCAGCACCTTCGCTGCCTCGCGGTCGCGGGGCGCAGCCCAATCGTCAGGCCAGGACTCCACCACATACATGAAGCCAATCGCCCAAATCTGGGCAAACGAGGGCACCGGTACGCCGTCGAGTTCAGTACGGTCTTCTTCAGGCAGCGCGGCCACGTTGGCGCGCATATCCATCATCTCGGGCTGGAATGCCAATGCGTCATCGAGCTTTTCCACTGGGGCATCGAGTGCCGAGCTCACCTCTTCAAAGCGCCGCAGCCAGAGTTCAGTAAATCGTTCACATTGCGCTTCGTCAGCAAACGAGCCTTCGTCCGATCCATCGTTTGAACCCACAGCCAATAGAACAGGCAAATACTCTGACGATGTGATGAAGCGCCGACTGCAGACCAGCGCTGTCAAGAATCCGTCACAAAACTCCCATTGTGGGGTTTCATCAAAGCGCGACCGCAGGTCGTCCAGGATCGCGTCGAGTTCGTCAAATTCGTCAGGGGAGAGTGGTCCGGTTTGGGTCAGCGTGACAGCGTCAACCGCTGGGGGCAGGTCTGCATTCATTGGCAAGGTGTTTCAAAGTATGAAAGCTCGCATTCTGCCCTGTGTAAAGCGGTTATTCTCTGCGCCTGCTTTTGAAAGGTTCATTGATGCTGACAAAAATTGCACTTTCTGCGCTGACCCTGTCGCTCCTTGCTTGCGGTGGCGGGGACAGTGGTGCCAATAGCACGTCCAGCGCGGAAAACGTTTTGACCGTTGTGGGGCCCAATTCGTCAGTCACGATCCCCACCAGTACCTACCCGGCCAACAGCGCAGAGCAGGGTGGTTGGACTATTTTGCAAGAGGGCCGCGTCCTGTGCGGCTTTGGG
>CAIYNH010000621.1 GCA_903927495.1 uncultured beta proteobacterium | reverse complement strand
TCCATATCCATCGGGCTAAGTTTCCATTGTTTAAGTGGATCGTGAATGCGCCCCAAAAACCGCAATTGTTGCTCTTCGTCGGAAATTGAAAACCAATATTTGATCAGTTGGATTCCGGAACGCACCAGCATCTTTTCAAACTCTGGAACCGACCTGAAAAACTCTTCATACTGCTCATCAGAACAAAATCCCATGACCCGTTCAACACCCGCGCGGTTGTACCAACTCCGGTCAAACAACACAATCTCTCCAGCGCCCGGCAGGTGTGCAACATAACGCTGAAAGTACCACTGGGTTTGCTCTCTCGCGTTAGGCGCAGGCAGGGCCGCTACCCGGCAAACGCGCGGATTGAGGCGCTGGGTAATTCGTTTGATCGCACCGCCTTTGCCTGCGGCATCTCGACCTTCAAACAAAATAACCACTTTTTGGCCGGTCTTGACAACCCAGTCCTGTAGTTTGACCAATTCTGCCTGCATGCGGAAAAGCTCGCGAAAATAAAGCCGACGACTCTCTTTATACGACGTCAACTCGGCATCTGTCTGGTTTTCAAGCTCATCAACATTGCGATCCTCAAGCTCGAGTTCAAACTCTTCGTCATAGCTGTCGGCAAGGTCACGTCGGATGCGCTGCACCAACTCGTCTTCGTTGGGATTCAAATTTGGCTCTTTTTTCGATTTCATATTTGTCGTGCTGAGTTTGAATCAGTCGGCATGGTTGGTGAATTAATTTCGTCGCCATCAATAGCAACCCCGTTGAGTAAAGATGTTTTACACCAGACATGGTGAAGTGTGCCAGATGGTTCCTGGTACTGAACCTCATAGATTCTGTTGCCGTCGCCATAGCGCAATACATCCTTATTCCAGCCATGCCGAATGGGGCACCACCAAATGGCAATGACAACATTGGCATTTTGATGAAAATGGCGATGGACTCGAAGCTTGTCAAAGTGAACCATCATGGCCCATATGACAATAATCGATGATAAAAACACAAAAATAAAAGAAACCATCTCAATTTCCTGCGGGTGAAAGTGAGTCGATGAACTGAACTTCACGACCCATGAATCAGGATAGCGCGAACATATTTCAGATTTGTGACGTACCTCGATTTCTTGGAAAATTTCACTTGAACTTGATCACCTGTCTGTGCCATACCGCACATTGCTCGGCAGATTGCCAAACCCGGGAAAACCCGAATTTGCAAAGCAATAAAAAACTATGTAAACTGTATAAACCGTTTACATAGTTTATGAATTGATTTGTTCGAAAGGTTTGCCATGCGCGCACAGAATACCAACCAAACTGCTGATGCCAATTGGTATCGACGACTTGTTGCTACTAGTAAAAAACTGCTGCAGGAATTCGTGCCATTCGCCTTGACATCTACTCCAAAGCATGTCGGCATGTTTGCCGGTTCGCTATTGACATACGACTCCTGGTCAGAACCCAAAGTGCCACGTTAATCACGTTTTTAGGGACGCAATTTATCTGACAGAGGATCTATGGACTGTCATCAGAGCAGACGAAAGTACTGTCCCCAATGCCACGCCCCTCAAAAATTCGACGACTCCCCGGTCTATTTCCAATCTTGCAACCAATTCACTGGCTTGTGTGATATCCCTTGTGGCTCCAATGCTTGATTGAAGGCTACAGGCTTGTTGATGGCAGTACTTGGCCAATTGCTTGGGTAGCAAATCGCGCATAGCTTCTGAGCCATAGCGCAGTCGTTTGGCGAGAATGCGCGCACGGTGGAAACCCTCAGGGGTTGCGGCGGATTGGTGTGCTGCCTCCATCTGCTGGTGCATGCGCAAAATTCGGCTTTTTGCCCAATGCCGCAATTTATCCTTGGGAATTTGCTTATTCTCGTCACCATCCGACAGGTTTTCCAGCCATTGTGACGTAGCCAGCAAACTCATCCCCACCACAGGTTCTTGCAGCGCATAGCGGACTGCTTTGCGTTGCTGTTTGGCAGTTTGTTCGAGTGCCTGCGTCAGTGCCTGCCAGTCATTCGCACGTTGATCGTCTCCCACGACATATGCATTTGCCAGTGGTGGTAGCGTTTCGTCGCGAGCGACATCGAGATTGCGCAACTCTCCCAGGCAATCCAGCAGGGGTCGCAGTTCAAGCCAGGAAGGTGGCGGGTTTTCTTTGAACATTTTGTTGAAAAGTCGCACGCCACTTTTGAACCTCCGCCAGCCGACGCGGGCTTGATGTACTACCTCCGGGTCATCAGAGGTTCGCAAAGCATTCAGGTTGCCTGTGAATTGGGTAAACATTTCCCGCAAGACGCGCTGTGCCAGTGCCGGCCTAGTCAGGTCAAAAGTCAATCGAGGCGCTTGCGAACGCTCAGGCTGATCAAGCCCGTCTTGTGCCAACAAAAAACCGCGCTGGGCTTTGCTCAAATTGGCAGGCAGAACGGCTACTGTGCGAGCTATTTGTTGTGCAATTTCGAACAAAGCTGTCGGCTCACCGACTTTGAGTTCAAGCTCCAGCTCACAAATTGACGTGCGTTTGCCACCTGCTTCAATATGACCGATATCCAGCGCCACTTCAATCAGACTGCCATCACGCCTGTGCACCAACCAGAGGGTTCGTTCAAAGGTAGTCACAAAACACGGGATCAGTGCGTCAAACAGACTGCCATCGGTGTCAAATTCTGACCAAGGTGTGGCATCAAGTGCCTCGCGTGACAACGTAGCTCCGGCGACTAGACTTTCCCATTCGCCGCGTCGGCTTAGGGCTGACGGGTCGTTTGGGCTAGTTTTAAGAGTTTGCAACCAATGCGTTTGAAATGTTTCGCCAACGCGACGCAGGCGCAAGGCCACACGCTTTTGTCGCAATTTCTGATCCGGCGTATCAAAATAAATATTATGCAAAGCTTGGCGCGAAGGTCTCCGCCTAACCAGCACGGCCGACTTCGCCAGTCTTTTGGCCAAACCCAAAAGATCGGATGTAGGCAGATACAGTTTAAGTTCAATTTCTTGGAGTTTGACCGCAGGCGTATGAGGATGCACGGGTAACTTTCTTTGATTTAATTCAGCGAAGAAATCAAGTTGCGTATTTGGACAGAAACACCCTCAAATCTCGAAAATCATCCACTCTCTCTGTGAGGGTTGTATGCTCCCAGTCCCACCAGGCGATGGCTTCAAGGGCTTGCGCAATCGCTTTGGGGAACCGTTGCCGTATCACTTTGGCACCCGCACCCGCCACGATGGCGTAAGGCAACACATCCTTGGTGACCACTGAATTACTGCCCACCACTGCCCCATTGCCAATCGTTACCCCCGGCATGATCACCACGCCGTGGCCAATCCAGGTGTCGTGCCCAATGCGCACCCGCTGGCGCCGGCGCCAGGCAAAAAATTCCTGCTCGTCCTGCTCTGCCATGCCATACATGGTGGGGCGATAGGTGAAATGGTGCAAGCTGGGGCGCTCCATCGGGTGAAAACCGGGGTTGACGCGCACCATGTTAGCAATGTTGGCAAACTTGCCAATATCCGCCGACATCAGGTCGCAGTAATGCTGAACGTAAGCGTAATCGTCGAGCAAACAGTCTTCCATGCGGGTCTGCTCACCCACCTGGGTGTAGCGGCCATAGCGGCAATCGCGCACCATGCAGCTGGTGGTCAGGGCGGGGGCTTCGCTCAACTGCACCGACGCGGGCAAATTCAGGGCGGCAATGTGGGTGAAGTTCATGTCAAATACTTCGACGAAGAGTTGGGGACAAAGTCTCAATAAGCCCGTTCGCCAGCCTGCCAGGTCTGCAACACCACCGGCATACCGACACGGTTCATGCGCACGCGCAACAGGTCAGCCCGCAGGCCCACCGCAATCACGCCGCGGTCGTGCATGGCTATGGCGCGAGCCGGATTGCAGGTGACGGTGCGCACGGCCTTGGGCAGCGTCCAGCCCTCAAGCTGGCCCAGCATGAAAGTCGCCATGAGCAAGCTGCTGGGCACGTAATCGGAGGAAAAGATGTCCAGCAAGTCGAGTTGTGCCAACTCAGCCGCCAAAACGTTGCCTGAATGCGAACCACCCTTGACCATGTTGGGCCCGCCCATGATGATGGCCATGCCAGCTTCGCGTGCGGCCTGTGCTGCTTCGATCGTGGTGGGAAACTCAGACATGCCAATGCCTTCCGAAACGGCTTGCGTGATGTCACTCAGCAGGGTGTCGTCGTGGCTGGCCAGGGGCAGTCCACGCGCCTGGGATTCACGCACAATTTCAAGCCGGTGCGGCAGTGAGTAAGCCTGCTGGTCGGCTTTGCGCTGGGCAATCATGGCCTCAAATTCGCCGTCGTTATAGCGTCCATTGCGCTCGGTGTAGCGTCGGTAGCTTTTCAGGTCGCGCCACTGGCGCTGGCCGGGCGTATGGTCCATCATGCTGACCAATGACAGCAATGGGTCGCTGGTGTATTGGTGAAACACCTCCAGTATGTCGGGGGCGGACAACTCACAGCGCAGGTGCAGCAAATGTACAACTCGCATCAGCCCTTCGTCGCGGCACTGGTGCAGTGCCGCGATCGAGGTGTGCTGTGTCTGACAGCGCGGGCCACCCTCATCCAGATCACCAATCACCACAGAATCCAGCACGGTGGTAATACCTGCCGCAGCGCATTGAGCATCGTGCACCACCATGGCCGAGTGGGCGTTCCAGATCACCCCTGGTCGTGGCGACAGGTGTTTTTCCAGGTTGTCGGTGTGCAGCTCGACCAGGCCTGGCATGAGCCAGTCGCCAGCCCAGTCTTGTGCACCTGGCACCGAAGTGTTGCCACGATCAACCGCCTGGATGCTGCCGTTGTCGATCACCACGCTGCCGGTGAATTCTTCGTCTGGCGTGATAATGCGGGCGTTGCTATAAATGCGCTGACTCATAAAAGTGGCTCCTTGGCTAACAAACAGGACTGCGGTGTTGCTCTACATCGAAGCAACGGGTTGCCACCGCCTCGCGCACTTCATCATCATGAAAGATGCCCACAATGGCGCTTCCTTGAGCGCGTGCAGCATGGATCAGCTCGACCACCACCCGGCGGTTGTCGGCATCCAGTGAGGCTGTGGGCTCATCGAGCAGCAGCACCGGTGGGGCGGTGATCATGCCGTGGGCAATGTTGACACGCTGTTGTTCGCCACCTGAAAAAGTCGCTGGTGGCAGGTGCCACTGGTGTTCGTGCAGATTCAGGCGCTGCAACCATTGCGCGGCCTGGGCACGTGCCTGCTCGGCACTCACCCCCAGCCGTCGCAATGGGTCGGCCACGATGTCCAGCGTCGAAACTCGCGGAATCACGCGCAAAAACTGCGAAACATAACCCAGCGTGCGCCGGCGCACATCAAACACCTCGCGCGGTGCCGCATTCGTCAAGCTGACCCATTCGCCCAGATGGTGAATGCGCACATCGCCACTGCTGGCCGCGTAGTTGCCGTACAAACAGCGCAACAAAGAACTTTTGCCACTGCCAGAGTGGCCGGTCAGCGCCAGACACTCGCCTGCGCGCACACTCAAGTCGATGCCTGCAAACACCGGCAGTTGCAGGCCACCACGGCCATGCAGCGTGAAGGTTTTGGACAAAGCAATGGTTTCAATAAGAGTTGTCATGGCGTCAGCACTGATGAGACCAGCAATTGGGTGTAGGGATGCTGAGGGTCGTCCAGCACACGGTCGGTCAGGCCCTGCTCGACCACCAGGCCGTCTTTCATCACTAGCATGCGTTGCGCCAGCAAACGCGCCACTGCCAGGTCGTGCGTGACGACCACGGCGGCCAGATGCAGTTCGTCCACCAGCTCGCGCAACAAATCAAGCAGGCG
>CAIYNH010000620.1 GCA_903927495.1 uncultured beta proteobacterium | reverse complement strand
TGTACCAAAACAAGATTTTTTTTAAAATAGGCATATACCCTAATGAGATTAAGTCTTTAGAAAAAATCAATCAGTCAAACACTGTATTTGGCAGAAATAGGTGAGTTTTATGAAACTTTCAAGATTTATGAATCAAAACTCTTTAACTTCAGAGGTAACTACTCAGGTCTTATGAATCAATGACTTACACGCTATTCATCTTTGAATTTGCTAAAAAACTAAGCACATTTGGACGAAATTCAGTGGATTTCTGGTGTTTTGAAACTGAGTCATATTCATAAACTGTTGATTTATATATATTTTTCAGATTGAAGGGGGGTGCTGAGTAGTTACCTTTTGAGTCAAAAATACGCAGGTTTTGTAATCAAACTACATTCAAAGTGATGACTGTGTTGGGTAGGTGACTTGTGTCGGTTTGATGCCTACAGCATACAAAGTTAGTGACGCAAGAGTACGGTCCCGAAGATGGGTGGAACAACGAATGCAAGTTTTCCATTGGTAACCTGAACCTGTGTTCCGCTTAAGGGGTCTGTGAACGTATCAACTTTGCCGCGAAATGGCAATTCAACGGTCACCGCCTTGGCGACTTCTGAATTATTGGTGGCGGTAATGGCAAGCACTTCACCAAGTTGCCGCACCAGCACAATGACGTGCTCGTCGATCAGCAACGGTGCCTCAATCGAACCGCGGCGCAGAACCGCATTGTCGTTACGTAGTTGGGTAAGCTTTTTTACATCAGCCAGCAGCAAGTGGTCTGGCTTGCCGTCGAGATCATCCCATGGGTAAGTGGCGCGGTTGTAGGGGTCATCACCGCCGGTAACACCGACCTCGTCTCCGTAAAAAATGGCAGGAGCACCTGGAAACGTCATCTGGAAAAACAGTGCCAGTCTTAAGCGCTTCTTGGCCAGAGCGATTACTTTGGTATCCGCTTCTGCGTTTTGCCAACCTAGCACATGCAGACTGCGCGACTGGTCATGACTTGAGAGCAAATTCATCAGAGCGTAAAACGCCTGGGGTGGATAGGCTTCGCGCATCAGCTCGATGTTCTTGTAAAGCTGACTGGCTTTGCCGCCGGCAGCGTATTCCAGCACCGTGTTGCGAAAAATGTAGTTCATAGTCGAATCAAACATATCACCCAAGAAATACTTGGATGCATCAAACCAGGTTTCAGCCACCGTCAGCGCATCTGGCTTGTGTTGCTTGATGGCGCTGCGCCACTCACGCCAAAAGTCGTCTGGAACCCAGGGTGCGACATCCATGCGCCATCCAGCAGCACCACGATCGAGCCAAAGTTTCATCACCGAATAAGGCGCACCGTAGGCAAACTGGCGAAATCCTTTGGATGCCTTATTCAGCTCAGGCAGGTCGGCCACGTCGACCCAGCCCTTGAATTGTTTGTCGGGTTGGCTTTGTTTTGGGTCAAACGTGTACCAGTCTGCAAACGGTGAATTAGGATTGATTTTGCCCCCGGTAAACGCGCCGCCTGATTGGTGGTTGCCAAAGCGGTCAAAGTAAATCGAGTCGCTGCCTGTGTGGTTCAGACTGGTATCGGTAATTACGCGGATACCTCGTAGGCCAGCTTCTTTAGTCAGTCGCACAAAATCTTCGTTGCTCCCAAAGGCTGGGTCGACATTTTTGTAGTCGGCGGTGTCGTACTTGTGGTTGCTGCTGGCTTTGAAAATGGGGGTCATGTAAAGAGTGTTGGCTCCTAGGTCGCGGATGTAGTCGAGCTTGTCAATGATTCCAGCGAGATCGCCCCCAAAAAAATCGTTGTTATATACGTTGTCCGATCCGTCACCGCTGCCGGGCTTGTAGGGTTGTTCAAGCCAGTTGGTGTGCAATTCAACTGTAGTGTCATGGTATTTGTCGATGCCTGGCTTTGGATCGTTGTGGCGGTTACCGTTGCGGAATCGATCCGGGAAAATGTAGTAGTAAATAGCATCTACTGCCCAGTCGGGAACCTGAAAATTGCTGTTGTAAACCGTTTGCCGAAAGCGCCGAATGCCGGAGTCATGAGCGGTCTTGGCGGTCACTGAGCCCAGTCCGCCAGAGCCCTTCTCTCTTGTCCAGAACACAGAATCACTGTTGTTTTGGTAGACATAGGTGTTGCCATTGACCTCCGCTTCAAACCAATAGCCGTAAATGCTGACATCCTTGAAAGTGTACTGTGCCTGCCAGCGTTCGTAGGCTGCCTGCTTGCTTCGCAACATCGGTACGCGTGCAAACTCGCTGTATTCCAGAACTTCCTGGTTACCTTCGAGTCGACGCTTTTCCACCACCAGTGTGAGCTTGTTGATGCCGGGCCGAGCACTGATGCCAAATTCAACCTTGCTGCCAGCCACCACCGCACCAAAGGGTTGTTTGTCTATTATCTGGCGCGAATCAAAGCGCAAACTGGCGGCTATCGGGTCGGTCACCGGTTGTTCCTTGGGGTCGGCAAATGTCTTGGCGGTCAGGCTAATCTGTGGCTTGCCAGCAATAAACAGCATTCGAATGGTGTGCTCACCGGCAAAGTCGAGCGTGAAGGGGCCAAAGCTGCTGCCATCGGCCCCACTCGCATCGGCGACCTTGAACTGATGTTCACCTTTAAGGTGCACATTGAGGTAATAGGCATCGCAGCTGTACTGAAAGGCAAACTCGTCAAGTGCTGCCCAGTTGTTCATGCTGCCACGCAAGTACAGCATCACGTCGTCAATGGGGGCTGCCACCGGGCAGGATTCAATGTTTAGTGTGGGGTGAGTAGGGGTTGGTTCCATGGTCAGCGTCAGGCGGGTGGTGCCGTTAAATTGGTGGGTGAGTTCATGGCCTTTGGGTATCAGGGAGCCAGCGCGTTCACCGTCCCCAAAGTCGGCATCATGTGACCAGCCTTCATCACCTATCTTGAAGCGGTGCTCGCCATCGATGCGTGTAACCAACTGATACCGGTTGCAAGCCCATGTAAATTTATGATTTTCAGCCGCTGTCCAGCTGTTGAAGCTGCCGCGCAGGTACAGGCTTCGGCCTTCCAGTGGGGCAGGTTGGCAAGTCTGCTCGTTCGCTGCTATGCTGTGTTGTCCGCTTATTGCACAGATGAGTGCGAGCAGCCAAACACCTGGTTTCATCCTTTGACGCCACCAGCCGTAAGGCCTGAAACAATCCAGCGCTGGGCAGCCAAAAATACCAGCGTAATCGGCAAGCCAGAAAGCACGGCAGCAGCCGCAAAATCACCCCACAGGTATTTCTGCTCGTACAGGTAATACTTGGAACCCACTGCCAGTGTCAGATTGGGTTCTTCGCGCAACAGGATCGAAGCTACCGGGTACTCGATGATGGTGCCAATGAAAGCCAGCACAAACACCACCATCAAAATGGGTACAGACATGGGCAGCAACACCAAGCTGAAGGTTTGCCACTGCGTCGCACCATCGACCTTGGCGCATTCTTCGATCTCGGCCGGTATGGTTTCAAAGTAGCCTTTGATGGTCCAGATATGCATGGCCACGCCACCCATGTAGGCCACGACCAGCCCGGTGTGGGTTTCAATGCCCAACCAGGGGACGTAAGAACCAAGCCCCTCAAAAATGGCAAAAATGGCAATCAGTGCAGCGGCTACAGGAAACATTTGCAGCAGTAGCATGCTGTTGAGAATGGCGCTTTTGAAAGCAAATTTCATGCGCGCAAAGGCGTAGGCAGCCGTCGTAGAAATAGCCACGATCAATGCTGCTGAAATGGTCGCGATCTTGATCGAGTTCCACAACCACAACATGACTGGAAAGGGGGGCTGAACCGTGGTGCCGTCAGGTGCTGTGTAACTCATGCCCAGAGCAAGCTTCCAGTGCTCCAGGCTGACTTCCGTGGGAATCAATGAGCCGGTAGAAAAGTTGCCTGGGCGCAGAGAAATTGAAATCACCGCCAGCAGCGGAAACAGTGTGATTGCGATCAGTAGCCACAGCGCAACATGCGCTGCGGTCACGCGCCAGAGTTGTTTGGAATCGGTCACTATCGCCATGGCTTAGCTCCTCTTTGGTTCGCTGGCATTGGCAAGTTTCAAATTGGCCATCGATAACAAAGCCACCATGAAAAATATAAGTGTTGAAATCGCTGCGGCCAGCCCGAAGTTCGCGCCTGCGTCGGTAAAGGCAATGCGGTAGGTGTACGACACAAGAATATCCGTCGTTCCTGCAGGCAGTTTGGTGTTAAGGTAATCAGGTCGGCCATCGGTCAACAAAGAAATCAATACAAAGTTATTGAAATTGAATGCAAAGGCAGATATCAACAAGGGGGTGAGCGGTCGGGCAATCAGCGGTGCGGTGATTCTGAAAAAGTTCGTCAAGGGTTTGGCTCCGGCGATGGCTGAGGCCTCATAAAGGTCTGCCGGTATGGCCTTGATGAGGCCGGTGCACAGTACCATGATGTAGGGATAGCCGAGCCAAGTGTTGACAATCAGCAGCATTGCTTTGGCCAGTGTGGGGTCGGCAAACCAAGCCGGTCGAACACCAAACAGCGCGTTCAAAATGGCGTTGATCTCACCAAAATTCTGATTGAAGAGACCCTTGAAAACCAGGATCGAAATGAAACCCGGCACCGCATAGGGCAAGAACAACAGGGTTCTGTACAAGGTGCGGTAGCGTAAAGACTCCCAGTTCAGCACCACGGCCAGCGTCATACCCAAGGCGGTCGAAAACAAGACCGTCAGCCCGGCAAAAACAACCGTCCATATAAAGATGGAGAAAAACGGTCCGCGCATGTCGGCATCCAACAAAAGCCGGCTGTAATTTGCCCAGCCAATACCGACCTTGAATCCGGGTTGAAGGCGCTCGCCCTGCGCTGTTTCAAAAAAACCGGTATTCGAGTTGGGTGCATAGACAGCACCCGTACTCACCTGTGTGATTGAACCGTTTGGATTGGACTTCCACAGCGACTCAATCGTGCCAAACTCCCGCACCCCGGTGTAGTTCAGGGTGGCGTGATTTGGTAGAGCTAGTTTCAGAACTATGAGCGCATCTCTGTGCTCTATCACTTCACGCAGTGATAAAGCTGGGGCCAGTGCAAGGGCATTAGCGCCGAGCAATTCCATCGGCACGTTGGCCTCTGGTGCGTCTTCATTCAGCGAGATGGTCGGTGATATGTAATGTGACCCGGGGCGCTTGTCGTGGGGTGTCAATACCAAGCGAAAAGCCGAACCCTCAGGGTGCAAACTAAACGCCAAAGACTGGTCTTCGTTGACAGTGGCCTGGCTCAGGAGGTAGGCGCGTGCGCGATCAAGGCTGAGCAGATTGCTGGCGGAATAGTTGGTAAAGCCAATCTCAATGGTGTAGAACAATGGCAAAGCCACAAACACCAACATTCCTGCAACACCTGGAAAAAGGTAGCGCCAGGACTGGGTTTGGCTCGAACCATAGATGTAGAGCGCGATGGCACCAAATGCAAGAACGCCTACAGCCAGAAGTGCTTGCCCGCTCAGGTACATGCCAAATACCATCCACAACAGCACAAACGCCATAAGTGTCAGGCAAGACCATTTCAACAAGCTTACGCGGTTCATGTCATTTCACCTGCATGCGTGCGGCTGCGCCATCTAGTGCATCCTTAGGCGATTGACGACCATTGGTAATGGCCTCCAACGCGGCGTCCATGGCAGGAAAGAAGCGCCCGGTCTCGGGTATGTTGGGAATGGGCTCGCCTGCCAGGGCGTTGGCCATCGTGGCTCGGATGTGGGGATCAGTTGACAACTCTTGAAAATAAGCCTTGTTGGCCGGAGTTCCCAGCGATACGTCGGCTGAGACGGTCTTGAGTCCTTCAATGCGCAAGAGGTGATTCTCAAGAAATTCCCGAGCAAGATCCTTCACTTTGCTGGGGGCAGAAATCATGCATCCCAAGACTCCGACGAAGGGTTTGGATGGTTGGCCATTGACGCTTGGAACCGGGGCAACGCCAAAATCAATGTTACTTTTTCGGATGTTGTCCCAAGCCCATGGCCCGGTGACCATCATGGCGAGTTGCCCTCTGTTAAACGCGCCTTCCATCTCGGCATAGCGCGCACCTTGGGGCATATGCCCGTCGCGAATCAGTCGGTCAAGCATTTGTCCGCCCATGACGGCACCAGGGGTGTTGACGCCAATCTGTTTTGGATCAAGATCGCCTTTTGGAGTGCGTCCAAAAACAAAACCACCCGGGCCGGCGAGCATTGGCCAAGTGAAAAACGATTTGTTG
>CAIYNH010000619.1 GCA_903927495.1 uncultured beta proteobacterium | reverse complement strand
GAGACCCGCTCGTTGGACTGGGCTACCCCTTGAATCGCCACGTTCTGCCCGTCCTGGCGCAGGGAACCGATGTACACCCCTTCGGGCACTTGTTTGACCAATTCGTTGAGCAAATGCACTGGCAAATTGCGGTCGGCCTGCAAATCTTCCACAGCCTGCTGACGGGCACGCAAAGCTGCAATTTCGGACTCCAGACCGGCGATTTCCTTGATCTGGTTGTCAAACTTTTTGATTTCTGTTTGCAAAATCCGGTTTTTGTCCTGCTGCGCGGATATTTGGGCTTGAAACCACAAAAACACCATCGCAGCCATGGCCAGACCGGCAAGTGCTGACAATCCCAAGCCCACATTGAACATATCTTTGCGCCGCTTGCGCGCAATTTCCCGATGCGGGAGCAGGTTGATCAGGATCACTGCAAAAACCTCCGCAGGGCCAGACCACAGGAAGTCAGATAAGACGGAGCCTCTCGATTGAGCTTCTTGCTGCGGACGCTGTCCGCAATCTCCATGCCTTCGAACGGATTCACAATCACGCAGGCAAAGGTGGTTTGCTGTGTGACCGCGCTGGTCAAGCCTGCCAGGGCAGCTGAGCCACCCGCCAGCATCACCATATCGACCTTGTTGTGGGTGGTACTGGTAAAGAAGAATTGCAGTGCGCGCCCGATTTCCTGAACCAGGGTTTCGATGAACGGCTGCAACACAATGGCTTCGTAGTCTTCAGGCAACTCGCCGCTGCGTTTTTTGCTCTCGGCTTCTTCGACCGAAAACCCATACTGGCGAACAATCATTTGCGTCAGTTGTGCACCGCCAAAGGCCTGGTCACGGTCATACAAAACCTCATCGTTGCGAATCACCTGCATGCTGGTCGTCAGCGCTCCAACCTCAAACAAGGCCACGATGCTGCCTACGCCCAGATTGGGCATGTTGCTGATAAGACGGCTGGTAGCCAGACGTGAGGCATAGGATTCCACATCAACAATCACGGGCTTGAGGCCAGCGGCTTCTGCCAGACCTTGAATGTCTTGAACTTTCTCGCGTCTGGAGGCGGCAATCAGCACCTCCACATCCCCTGCGGAGCTTGAGCTGGGTCCGACAATGCAGAAATCCAGGCTGACTTCATCTAGCGGAAAGGGGATGTACTGATTGGCTTCGGTCTCGACCTGCATTTCCAGTTCCTGGTCTGACAAGCCTCCCGGCAGCACAATTTTTTTGGTGATTACGGCTGAGGGTGGCAAGGCCATGGCCACGTTTTTGGTTTTGGTACCGCTTTTCTTGACCAGTCGGCGCACTGCGTCAGCTACTTCGTCAAATTTCTCGATACTGCCATCCGTGATCCAGCCGCGCTCGAGCGGCACGATGGCGCAGTTCTCCAACACCAGGGCACCGGACTTGCTTTGACCCAACTCGACGAGCTTGACGCTCGACGAACTGATGTCCAGGCCCAGCATGGGCGCAGTTTGACGGCTAAAAAATGACCCCAAAGAAACCAATACGATCCCCTAAACGAGACGGACAAATCCTGAAAATTCGTGAGAATTCACTTCAATATTATCAGCAAGAGTATTGTCGCGCAAAGCTATTTACGTTTTTTACATCTCTCTAACGTTGTCAAATATAGACGGTTTTCATTGCAGCAATACTTCACACATCTTTTGCAATGACTCTGACAACCCACCCATCGAAAGGAGGGGATACTAACGCGTTCTTCAAACCGCCTTCATTTTTATAATATAGGCGTTCCATTTCATCGTTATTTATGCCTGATAAATCCCAGTCCAAGATGCCAGACAATGCAAAAACCAGCGCAAAACCCGGCGCTGCTCCCATGCATTGGGCTCTGAAACTGTTTCTTTGGATCAGTGGCCTGTTTCTGGCGGGTGTGGCCTCGGTCTTGCTCGGTGTGGCGATTGCCATGGCCGTGGCTTTTCCAAACCTGCCCGATATTTCCGACTTGTCAGTCTACCGTCCCAAGCTGCCCTTGCGCGTGTTTTCTGCTGAGGGCACGTTGATTGGCGAATTTGGTGAGGAACGGCGTCATCTCACACCGATCCAGGAAATACCAAAGGTAATGAAGGATGCGGTCCTGGCGATTGAGGACTCACGTTTTTACGAACACGGTGGTGTCGATTACAAGGGCATTCTTCGCGCCGCGTTGGCCAACCTGGGGCGAATCAAAAGTCAAGGGGCATCCACCATCACGATGCAGGTGGCCCGTAATGTTTACTTGTCATCTGAAAAAACTTATACCCGGAAAATTTACGAAATCTTGCTGACCTTCAAGCTTGAACACATGCTGACCAAGGACCAAATTCTGGAGGTCTACATGAACCAGATTTTCCTGGGCAACCGTGCCTATGGTTTTGCCGCTGCGGCAGAAGCCTATTTTGGCAAATCACTAAAAACCATCACCGTGGCCGAGGCCGCCATGCTGGCAGGCCTGCCCAAAGCGCCGTCCGCCTACAACCCGATCAACAACCCCAAACGAGCCAGGTCGCGCCAGCTCTACATCATCGAGCGCATGCTGGAAAACGGTTACATCACCGGCGATCAGGCCGATGCCGCCAAGCTGGAAGAACTCAAAGTCAAATCCAACTCCAACAACACCGGCGTTCATGCCGAATACGTGGCAGAAACCGTGCGGCAATTGATGTTTGCCCAGTATGGTGATGCCACCTACACACGTGGCCTGAACGTTTACACCACGCTGCGGGCAGCCGATCAGGCGGTGGCTTACCGTGCCTTGCGCCGTGGCATCATGAATTTCGAGCGCCGCCAGATCTACCGTGGTCCAGAAAAATTTGTCAGCCTGCCGGGAACCCAGCAAGAGCTTGAAGATGTCATCGACGAGGTATTGCTTGAGCATCCGGACAAAGGCGACCTGATGTCAGCCGTGGTACTCGAGGCTGATGCCAAAAAAATCAAGGCGGTCCGGCAAAACGGTGAAACCATCGAAATCACCGGCGAGGGTCTCAAACCCGTGCAGTCCGGCTTGTCAGACAAAGCCGCCGCCAACATCAGGATTCGGCGTGGTGCATTGATCCGGGTCGTACAAACGCCCAAAGCAAGCTGGGAAGTTACCCAATTACCCGAGGTTGAGGGCGCATTTGTTGCGCTCGACCCCCAAGATGGGTCGATCAAGGCGCTGGTGGGAGGCTTTGATTTTGAAAAAAGCAAGTTCAACCACGTCACCCAGGCCTGGCGCCAGCCGGGTTCCAGCTTCAAACCGTTTATTTACTCTGCTGCTCTGGAGCGCGGGGTGACACCGGCTACGGTAATTAATGATAGCCCCTTGTTTTTTGATGCTGGGGTCACCGGTGGGCAACCTTGGGAGCCGAAAAACTATGACGGAAAATTTGAAGGCCCGATGACCATGCGGCGTGGTCTGGCCAAGTCAAAAAACATGATTTCGATCCGCATACTGGAAGTGGTGGGTGCCCAAAACGCCCAGGATTGGGTGACCCGGTTTGGTTTCGACGCTGAAAAACACCCACCCTACCTGACTATGGCGCTGGGTGCAGGTTCAGTAACACCGATGCAAATGGCCACCGCCTACTCTGTTTTCGCCAACGGTGGCTTCCGGGTGAATCCCTGGCTGATTGCCACGGTGACCGATCAAAAGGGGAAAATTCTGGCACAGACTCAAGCGCCGGTGCTGGATGAAGCAACACGCGCGATTGACGCGCGCAACGCCTTTGTCATGAGCAGTTTGTTGCAGGAAGTCACCCGCTCCGGCACCGCTGCTTCAGCACAGGCTACCCTGAAGCGGCCTGACCTGTACGGCAAAACCGGCACCACCAATGACTCCATGGATGCCTGGTTTGCCGGTTTTCAACCCAGTTTGACTGCCGTGACCTGGATTGGCTATGACACCCCGCGCAACTTGGGTAGCCGTGAAACCGGTGGTGGCTTAAGTTAGCCCGTGTGGATCGAATTCTTGTCCTTGGCACTAAAAAACGCTCCCATCGCAGAACCCCAGCCTCCTGAGG
>CAIYNH010000618.1 GCA_903927495.1 uncultured beta proteobacterium | reverse complement strand
GGTCAGAACAGGCCAGTCTGCTGTCAAACGGGTGATGCTGTTTTCTTCTGTGCGGCAAATTGGACACCAGTCGGCCCAAAAATGCAGGGCAACCGGTTGACCTTGGTGCAGGGCACGCCAGTCTTGCAAGGTAGTCTTTGAAGTCATGCCGTCCGGTTGCACTAAAAAGACCTCGACATTGGGTGCGAGCCCACCCGGCACGGCTCTGGTCTGCCAAGCTTGTACGCCAAGGACAACGGCCGCTGCGAAAACGCCTGTTCGCAAGTGGCTTTTCCAGTGGGTGTGCCAATGGTCACGTGTGCGACCAACGAGCCGGCTTAACAGAGTCATCTTCATGCTGGAGTATCAAGGATTCCTGTGCTGCACCATTGCATCAGTGTACGAAACTGGACAGTGACAAGTTCTCCCAGTTATTGCGTTGGTTTTTTGGCCAGTCGCATTTTGACAATTCCATTGCCAGGTCGATCCACTTCTCCATCAAGAGTTTCATGCTCTCGTAGTTCTTGAGCTGCTTGCGTACTGCTGGCAAATCCTCTTTCTTGACAAACTTGGTACTGCTCTTGCCTTTTCGGGTGTAGCTGACCTGATAGTAGGGGCCGTGCTTGACAGGCGGGTCGGCCTTGCAGCGGCAACCCGGAGAGCCACAAACGTTGTACTGAGTCGAGAGGCTGCCCGGACGCAAGTCGCCCAGGGCTGCTAGGGCACGTTTGACCTTCTCAATGTGTCGTTGCATCGTTGCTTCTCTGCGGGTGTCCATGGTGCAAATCACGGTAGTTTTTGATATGGAAAGTATAGCGTTTTGTAGCCGATAGGTTTATAATGCTATCGGCTTGTGATCAGTTTTCATGCAGTCTGGCGCACGCCCAGGAGATGCCTTCATGAAGCTATGGACTCAATGGCTGCAAGCGGTGCGCTGTCTGCGCCCGGCCTGAAATCGTTCACTCACTTTTTTGTGGATGACTTTGGTCTTGATTGGGCTGTGTTGTCGCTCTGACAGCCTGGGTGTCACCAGCTTTGCGCGGGTATTGAACCTGAATGGGGATTGCTATCACCGATTTCTGCATCTCTTTCACTGCAAGGGCATGAACCTTGATGCTTTGACGCGTCGTGCCGGGTGCCCACCCCGAGCAAGTCATGCGACGATGGCTGGCCAAGTATCACATCCCATTCTGGCCGGTAGGCTGGTTGGTGAATTGCTATATTGAGCATGTCATTGGGCACCGGTTTGATGACATTGCCCCGGTTTCCCGAATTGGTCTGGCTAGTCCAGTACTTTTGGTTCACGGCAGCCGAGACGACATCGTGCCATTGGACTGTGCTCTGCGTTTGCGAGATGCGTGAGCCAGGGCAACACTTTTGGAAGTTGCGGGAAGTCATGACAGCTTTGATACTCTGGAAATCCTATACCAGCAGGTCAGGCAATGGCTTTGTGCCACAAGGGACAATGCATCATGAAAAATCTGCTTCTCTTCATTCTTGCGTGCACCCAATGGACACTTGCCATGGCGCAAGGCAGTGCCGGTGGTGCACCAACCCAGTCACAGCCTCCTTTGACCACTATTACTTCCCTTGACGTGCTGCGTTACATGGGCACCTGGTACGAAATTGCCAAATATCCCAATTGGTTTCAAAAGAAGTGTGTGGCTGATACCAGGGCTGACTATCAACTCCAGGCCAATGGGCGCGTTCAAGTCACTAATCAATGCCGATTGGAAACTGGCGTGATGGACGTGGCCATTGGAGAGGCACGCCAGAAAGGGCCATCCACTTCACCCAAACTGCAGGTGCGATTTGCTCCATCCTGGCTATCCATGTTGCCATTTGTCTGGGGTGACTACTGGGTGGTGGACCTCGATGAGTGCTATCAATTGGTGGCGGTATCGGAGCCTAAGCGGGAGTATTTGTGGGTCTTGTCGCGTACGCCGACCGTTGCGACAGGAACCGTTGATGCCTTGATGGGCAGGCTCAAGGCACAAGGATTTGACCTGGGTCGGTTGGAGCGCACCAAGCAGCCAGCGCTACCCAATTGATGTGAGTCCACTTGTCCATTGTTTAAAACCCCCTTCGCACCATGGCAGACTTAGAACGAAAGCCACTCAAAGACATCTTTGACGAAAAGCGATTCCAACTAATTGGCAAGGGTGTCGCTGCTGTTTGGGCACCGTTTGATGTAGAGCAATTTCTTGAAATTGGGCTTCGCGACCATACACAGTTCACACTGTTGCAACGCCTTCGCCGGGTCAGCATCGCGCTTCGGCAGACTTTGCCCACGGATTTTCTTGAAGCACTGGACATCTTGTACAAGCTCGTGCCCCGCACAGAAAAGGGTGTTGTTTCGTTATTCCTGCCGGATTTCGCAGGGCAATACGGACTGGAGCACTTCGAGGCATCCATGCAAGCGCTAAAAGTCTTCACAAAATTGGGGTCGGCCGAGTTTTGCGTGCGTGAATTCTTGAAGGCAGACCTTGGGTCAACACTCGATGTCATGAGAGACGGGTCGCTGGATGAAGATGAACATGTCAGGAGACTGGCCTCGGAGGGGTCACGGCCACGCCTGCCTTGGTCATTTAAGCCGCAGGTCATCATTGACGACCCAGAAATAACCTTGCCGATACTGGTCAACCCGGCACAGGACCTCAGCCTGTATGTGCGAAATTCAGTTGCCAATCATTTCAATGATGTCTCCAAAGACCATCCAGAATGGCTGCTCAACACATTGGAAAAATGGCCCCGCAATCACCCAAATTCGACTTGGTCTAAAAAGCGAGCATTGCGAACCCTGGTGAAAGCAAGCCACCAAGGGGCGCTCTCACATGTAGGTGCCAGCGAAGATGTTGCGGTTGCATTGCTGCGATTTGAAGTCTCGCCGATGGCCCTCTCGCTTGGGGATAAGTAGACTCTATCCGTGGAGTTGCTTACACAATCTGATATGCCGCAGAAATTGGTGGTCGACTACGTGGTTCTTTACGTCAAAAAGTTTGGTGGAACCTCACCCAAGGTGTTCAAGATGAAAGAACTGACGCTGGTACCCATGAAAAACTCAGTTTCAAACGAATTCAACACATCAAGGACTTTTCAACGCGCAGGGATTATTTCGGTCAACACTTGGTCGAGCTGATGGTCAACGGCAAGTGCTTGGCGCAAAGCAGCTTTGAAATTGTTGAATAATCTTTGCCGGCATTGTCCTGAAAAGCTGGCTAAAGTTTTAAAGTCGTCTTGTCCACAATTACCCTCGCAATCGAAGTTATCCGGTATTGAGGTTGCATCTAGGCAAGGAATCCGCATATGCAGTTTGCTTCTGATGTCCAATTGGGAATTATTTGCTTACGGTACCGAATTCATCGTTTGCTCACAAAATATTACGTTTCGGTGGTAATCGAATTTCACCAGTTGAGTGATGACGGATATTTTTTTACGCTGGACCATCAGGGTAAAGTCGAGCCGTCATGAGTCAACTCAGCTTTGCCATCAAATTGCTTGAGCAGCATGCTCGCCCAGGCCAGCTTGCAGGGATGGCACAGTTTGGCATCAATCCTGAGAGGCGTTTGGGTTTGTCCATGCCAGCCATGCGTGCAATTGCGAAAACCTTGGGGCATGACCATGAACTTGCATTGGCACTTTGGGGCACCGGCATGCCCGATGCTCAAATCGTGGCGGGGATGGTGTCAGAGCCAGCCAGATTGACGACACAGCAAATGAACGACTGGGCTGCAAGCTTTAAATCGTGGGACGTTTGTGGCCAGGTATGCGGTAGTGCATTTAGGGCGTCGCCGCTGGCTTGGAGCAAGGTTTCTGAGTGGGCACCAAGAGGTGAGGAATTTGTTCGGCGTGCTGCTTTTGCTTTGCTGACCACGTTGGCAGTGCACGACAAGAATGCTGCTGATGAGCGTTTTTTAGCAGCCACCACTCTTGTTGAGCATGCATCGGGTGATGATCGTAACTTTGTAAAAAAAGCGGTGAACTGGGCATTGCGTAACATTGGCAAACGTAATCTTGTTCTCAATGCGGCTGCCGTCCATGTTGCCCATCGCATTCAGCATCAAGAAACCCGCCCGGCGCGATGGATTGCGGCTGACGCTCTGCGCGAATTGACCAGTGAGGCTGTGCAGAGCCGACTTCGGCGCAGAGGCATCAGTTCGCCAAAGGTGTGAACTCCCAGTTTCGCATTGCATCGCAAAGTTGGTGGCCTTGAAAGCAGTGACATCAAGCGACATTGAAAATTCAATGAGGTAGCTATGCATAAGCAGCGCAAGCTGCAATTTAAGTTCGTTATGAGCTTTCGGCATGGACCAAGTTGACCTTTAGAATCATTTGACTCCCTCAAATGACGCAGAGTTCCAGCTCATTGAAAAACTCATCTATCGAAGCGAACTACAAATCTTCACCGCAGACTTTGGCACTTACGGCCGCGTGCTC
>CAIYNH010000617.1 GCA_903927495.1 uncultured beta proteobacterium | reverse complement strand
TGGCCAGTGCGTCACGCACCGCGCCTGGTCGATCGTCAAACTCGACTGCACCACTGATAAAAATACAGCCAGACTGGATTTCAATGGCTACGCGCTTCATCCAGTTGGCAAACAGGGCACGCACACGCGGCAAGCCGCGCGAGGCATTCATGGCCGGAAAAAAAACCTCGTCAGAAAACCGTCGGTAGTACTCACGAATCACTGAAATCTGCAACTCTTCACGCGAGCCAAAGTGCGCAAATACGCCCGACTTGCTCATGTGGGTAACTTCCGCCAGAGCACCAATGCTCAGGCCTTCAAGCCCGATTTGCTGGGCCAGGCCGAGCGCGGCATCGACGATCGTCTGCTTGGTTTGCTGGCCTTTTTGCAGCGCACGCTCACCACGCGAGCTGTCACGACTGGCACTGCGAACGGGTTTCGATGGTGAACTTGTGTTAGGCATATTGCATAAAAAGAACGATCGTTCTATTTTGCAATATTTTTCGCCCCGCAAGCGCGACGACTCACTCTCTAGGGGCTTGCTTCTAGGAGTTTCACGGGTAAACCCCTAGCAATCTAATGCGAGCGGATCATTGTGCCAAAAGCCTGGTCGGTCAAAATTTCCAGCAGAAGCACATGCGGAACCCGACCATCGATGATGTGCACGGAGTTAACACCGCTCTTGGCAGCATCCAGCGCGCCGGCAATTTTGGGCAACATGCCACCGCTGAGCGTGCCGTCGGCAAACAAGTCGTCAATCTGGCGGGCGCTAAGGTCAGTGAGCAATTCACCTTCTTTGTTGAGCACACCGCTGATGTTGGTCAGCATCATCAGCTTTTCAGCTTTGAGCACCGTGGCAAGTTTGGCTGCCACCACATCGGCGTTGATGTTGTAGCTTTCGTTGTTCTCGCCAAAACCAATTGGACTGATGACCGGTATGAAAGCATCATCCTGCAAGGCTTTGACCACACTGGGGTCAATGCTGACGATGTCGCCAACCTGACCCACATCATGTTCAATGCTGGGGTCAGTGTTGTCGAACATTTTGAGCTTTTGGGCACGAATCATGCCCCCATCGCGCCCGGTCAGGCCCACCGCCTTGCCACCGGCCTGGTTGATCAGGCCAACAATGTCCTGCTGGACTTCGCCGCCCAACACCCATTCGACGACCTCCATGGTTTCAGCGTCGGTAACACGCATACCCTGGATAAATTCGCCTTTTTTGCCCAAACGTTTCAAGGCTGTTTCAATCTGTGGGCCCCCACCGTGGACCACCACCGGGTTGATCCCGACCAATTTCAGCAGTACCACATCTTCGGCAAAGTCAGCCTGCAAGGCGGGGTCTGTCATGGCGTTGCCGCCGTATTTGATGACCATGGTCTTGCCATGAAACTTGCGGATATAGGGCAGCGCCTGGGCAAGAATTTCGGCTTTGTCGCGCGGTGCAATATGGGAAACGTCGGTCATGGTGTTTGGCACTCTGGATTAATGAAAGAATTGTGAAACTCAGACAAATTGTGCCGCAAGTTCAGTCGCAGGCCAACGCAGCGTAACCTTGCACACACTGGGTCAATACCGTCTTGATGCCAGCAACATCACCCTCTTGCGCGGCTTGCTGCAGCACTGAGAGTTGCAACGCCAACTGTGGCCACGGCAAGAAATCTTCTCGGGCTTTCATGATGCGCGCATGCCCGGTGGGCTCGGGATGGTCGCCAATCAATAACTCTTCAAACAGCTTTTCGCCAGGCCGCAGCCCAGTTACCGTAATCTCGATATCACCTTCTGGATGTGCTGCATCGCGCAGTGTCAGGCCGCTCAGGTGCACCATTCGCTGCGCCAAATCGATGATCTTGACCGGTTGCCCCATGTCGAGCACAAATACATCACCACCACCCGCCATGGCACCTGCCTGCAACACGAGTTGCGCCGCCTCAGGGATGGTCATGAAATAGCGCGTGACATCGGCGTGCGTCACCGTCAGTGGCCCACCAGAGGCCAGTTGGCGTCGAAACAAGGGCACGACACTGCCACTCGAACCCAGCACATTGCCAAAACGTACCATGGTAAAACAGGTCTCGGTGCCATCTTGTGCCAGGGCCTGAAGCACCAGTTCGGCCATGCGTTTGCTGGCACCCATCACATTGGTCGGGCGCACCGCCTTGTCGGTTGAAATCAGCACAAAGCGCTTAACTCCGCTGGCGCTGGCAGCACGTGCCAGGTTGAGGGTGCCGAACACGTTATTCAAAATGCCTTCGCCTGGGTTGTCCTCCACCATCGGAACATGCTTGTAAGCAGCTGCGTGGTAGACCGTTGCGGGGCGGTACATGTCACAAATAGCGCTCAGCCGATCAGGGTTGGCCACACTGCCCAGTATTGCAATCAACTCAACGCGCAGGTCTTGGGCGGCACAAACCCCTTGCAACTCCTGGTGAATGCTGTACAGACCAAATTCATTGTGATCAAACAGCAGCAATTGCCTTGGTCTCTGCACAATGATCTGGCGCGTGAGTTCCCCGCCAATGCTGCCACCGGCGCCGGTCACCAAAACCACCTGACCGGCAAGATCACGTGCCAGCAAGGCAGTATTCGGGGGCACCGGATCACGCCCTAACAAGTCTTCGACATCCAGTTCGCGAAAGTCTTGCACGGTGACTCGGCCACTGGCCAAGTCAGACAAGCCGGGCAAAGTGCGAACGTGCACCGGCAATGGCCGCAAACTCTCCAATATGGCGTTGCGACGATCCCGGGAGACGCTGGGCAATGCCAACAAAATATCAGTTGCACCCTGACGGGAAATTACCCTTGAAATTTCTGTGGGGGCAAAAACCGGAACCCCATTGATACTTCTGCCAACTTTGGATGCATCATCATCAACAAATCCCAGCAGAGCATATTGCTGCGACAAGCGCAAAGCCGCTGCAGTCTGTACGCCCGCCGTACCCGCACCGTAAATCAGCAAGCGCCCAACGACCTTGACACCGGCGCTTCCGAGGTCAGCCAACCAAAATCGCGCTATGGCACGACTGGCTCCAACCAAGAAAAGAAAAATCAAAGGCTGAAGCACCCCAAGGGTTCGCGGCACCATGGGCCACTGTTTCCACAACAGAATAATGGTGAGTACGCAACCATAAAGCAATACCGCCAAGCCAGTGGCTTGCAATGCTGACTGACCGGTATATCTGAAGATCGCCCGGTATAAGCCAAATCGAATGAATATGGGAACCGATAGCACCGGTGCCAACAGGTAAACCCACCATTGGGCTCCGGTTGGCCAATTCGGCGTGTCGAGTCTGAGGGTATAGGCCAACCAGGTTGAAAATAAGGCCAGGAAAATATCCAGCGCCACCACCACCATCCGTTTGACGGATCGTGGCCACTCCAAAACCCGGCTTTGCATCAGGTTGCTAGAACCTTGCTTAGGCGTTAATTGCAAAAGAGTCTTTGGACTGACCTTGTGCTACCAAAGCCGCCAACCAACGTGGCATCAGGCCCCGCCCGCTCCAACTTTCACCATTGGGACCGCGAAATTTTGCGGGTGCCGGGTTGGAAGATTTACTCACCGTTTTACGAGTGCGACTTTTGCCGCCGTCAAGATCTGCGACGGTAATTCCGAACGCAGTCATTTTTGCCAGTATTTCTTGCACCGTCTGGTTAAATTCCTGTGCCCTTATTTCTTCAGCCTGCTTCTGTAACTGGGCTATTTGATTTTGAATATCAATTAAAGTGCTCATTTCCAACATCCGTTCATAAAAAGATTAAAAAACCCTGTCAGCACGTTTTTCGTGATTCTTCTAATGCGACACATTATCCCTTCTTAATACCTTGAAAGCAGTCATAAGAATGATTTTTATGTCTAACCAAAGTGAATGCCGCTGCAGATACTCAATATCTAACGCCACTTTTTTGGGAATCGGCAACTCATCGCGTCCATTGATCTGAGCCCACCCTGTAAGACCCGGTAATAATTCATGAACACCTGCTTCAGTGCGAAGCTCTATCAAGTCTTGTTGGTTAAATAGGGCCGGACGTGGTCCGACAAAACTCATATCACCGCGCAGAATGCTCCATAACTGGGGTAATTCATCCAGACTGGATTTTCGCAGCAAGCTGCCAATCGGGGTTAAATAGACATCTGGATTACTTAGCAAATGCGTGGCTACTGCGGGTGTGCCAACTTGCATACTCCGAAATTTGGGCATTTTGAATAGCTTATTGTGCCGACCAACCCGGTCAGACCAGTAAAGTATGGGACCTTTGGAAGTCAAACGCACACATATTGCTACCAAAGAAATAGGGATCAGCAAGCAAATACTCGCCAGAACCACCAATAACAAATCTAATAATCTTTTCATGACAATGAGACACCTGCCGCGGCAAGTCGCAGCCCTTCCTGCACTGTTATCGGTGGACACCAACCCAAAAGGGTGCGAGCCTTGGAGGAATCAATCTGCAAATTACCACAAAGACGTTGCACCGCATCGCCCTTGCCCAGCAGTTGAGAAGCCAACTGCAAAAACCAGACTGGCACGGGCAGCAGTCGGTCCTGCACTCCATACGCACTAGCCAAGCCACGAATCAATTCGGCGGTGCTGAGGTCTTGGCCATCACTGATCAAAAATGTTTCATTGCCAGCCTTTGGATGCTCAATACATGTCACGATGAAATCCACCAGGTTGTCCAACGCGATCAAACTGCGTTGGTTATGCACCGAACCCAACGGCAAAGGCCAGCCTTTTTGAACGGCACGCATGAGTGCCGCAAAGTTGGCTTTGACTCCAGGACCATAGACCAAAGGGGGACGGATGATGACAAGTTCCATCCCTGAATCTTGGGCGATTTGGCGCAGACCTTGTTCTGCCTCCAATTTGCTGATGGCGTAGGGGTCTTGGGGTGTAGCTTGATCTAATTCCGTGAACGGGTGAGCCAGTAAAGTGGACTCTCCATTGACCTTAACCGAACTCATAAAAACATAGCGCCTAACACCCGCTGCTACTGCACTGCGGGCTAAATGGAGTGTGCCTTCAAGATTGACAGCGCGAAATGCAGTGAGTGGGTCAACGGCCGTCTCGTGCATGACGTGAACTCGGGCGGCCAAATGGACTACAACCTGCACGCCCTCAAGGGCACCGCGCCAATCGGTCATACCGGTGACTGCTCCGATCTCGACTTGATCAAATCGACTCAAGCCTGGTGCCACCGAACGAACAGCCAGACGCAAATCAATTTCCTTCTTTGTCAATGATTGGCAGAGTCGCTGCCCCACAAATCCGCTGACACCAGTCACCATTACCTTCATAGACGCCGCAACCGTTTAAGTCGCCAGAAAATCGGTGATAGAAAATAGCGCAACATGCTGGTTAAATGCCAGCGCAAATACTTCAAATTTTTGTGACTGCTGCGTTGTGCGTGGTGAACCACGATACTGCGATTGCACGCTACCACCCGAAGCCCCGCCAGGTTCAATCTGGCACATAGATCCACGTCTTCGTAGTATAAAAAATACCGTTCGTCAAACCCATTGAATTCCTCGAATACATGATGTTGAAATAGCATGAACATGCCGCCAACCCAATCGGGGTAGAGGGTCTCAGACTCGAATTTGTAATCATGTACTTTGCGTTGACCAAAGGCTTTCAAAATAATAATCTTTGGTGTTGGAAATCGGCGAATGCTATCCTCCAAATCACCACTGGCACCGACTACCACGGGAGCAGCCACCCCCACGCTATCGCCTTCAAAGGATTTTAATAATGATGGAAAAGGGTTGACATCAAAACGAATATCTGGGTTCACGATACAAAAATACTCACCTTGTGCGGACTTGAATGCCTGATTGTGATTGGCACCAAAGCCTTTAGGATTAGCATTAGTTTGCACCCGTACAGGAAAAGAAAATTCATCTGCATTGAAAGGCAAGTCCTCTGGAAGATTAAGGGTGAGCAAAATCTCCAGTGATTGATCTAAGCAGTATTTACTTAAATCAAATAGCAATTTCTCAACCATAGCCGTCTGCAAGTGGCTCACGACTGATACTGATATTTTTGGTTTGACTGTGAGCAAAATATCAAGCTTTCTTGTAAGTGGCAATCAAACAATATTGCCTTACATGGCGTGACAGATTCTCACTTTTGATGAGGAATGGCGTTGAAAAACAGCGCTCAAATACCCAGCGACTGTCCAATGTTACGAGTTCTTGATAGCCATAGAACTTTCTGTGATCCGCGTCAGATGCGTACCCGCGAATGCCAGGAACTGCGATAACGAGGCCACCGTTCTTTTGTGTCACGCGGTGACATTCTCCGAGCGTGTGGCGCGGATCCTCGATGTGTTCAAGCACGTTATCGAGTATGCAGGCATCAAAAATTTCATCTTCCGCAGGAAATGGCTCCGCTGCGGTGATTAGTTGCGCGTTAAGGCCAGCAGATTTACAGTGTTCAACCGCAAAAGAGTTAATTTCGAATCCCTGAACGTACTTGCCAAACGCACCCAGGACACCGCTGCCCGTGCCAGAGCCGACCTCTACGATACGTGGACCATGCGCTCTTGCCAAAGCAAACAAAATTGGCGAAGTGACCAATTTTTTATACCACCGACCGGCAAAACTAACATGCCGAAGGTGGTCGTAATAATTCTCAAAGTTGACTGGCTCTTTAGCCATGATTAAATAGCGCCGCCTTCACAGCATCAAGATACTGGTATCCAAAACGCTCATCGGGTTCAAGGTAAGCGCCCTCTGCCCATTCATTCCATGCATTTAAGAAAATAAAATTCTCAGGAAGATTTCTTTTAGGCATGCTGTCAACCAAGTCGGTCAGATATTTTTGAAAAATGACTGGTGTCACGGGATGAAAAATAGTGGCTCTGCTTTTGTAGCGAGAGGCATTATCCCAGTCTACAAAGGCACCAGGGTAAGTGGTGCGATGAGAGTCCACCTGAATATTTAGGACTTGGCACCAAGTTGATTCATAGTCATGAAATGTAAGTTCCTTCACAAACTTTGCTTTCAAACCACGCAACAAGTCCTGGTACCGCTCTGGCAACCCTCGCATCAAGCCAAATAGTCGCGAACTGCGCAAAGACTTTTTACCGTTGATACCAGCGTAGGCCGCTTCAAACGGTTGAAACTGAAACTCGGCATCAAACGACTTCAAACAACTGGCTTGTGGCAGTTCGTACTGTTTTTGAAAAACAAAGTACAAGCCAGGCAAGCCATCCTGATGAGCCAATTGGTGCCAAAAAGCCAGCATTTCATCTATTTTTTCAATAAACTGCGGACGATAAATCACAAACACCGGTTTGCCATCCACTTTGATCGCCCTAGGGTCACGCCAAGCTTTGATCAAGTAGTCGTAGTGGCGTTTCCAACTGGTGTGCGTAGGTGGGTGCTTTTGCTGGATTAGTACGTGGTGATCGTGTCCATCCCAACGCTTGGACCAGGTTTCATTTGCCCAAGACAAGCAAAATGGAAAATCAATGTCTGGATTTTCTAGCATCAAATTGGTGGGCGTTTCCAACAACTGCTTTCCATCGAACCAATAGTGATAATGGCAAAATCCATATACACCATACTTCTGCGCCAGATCAACTTGCCAACGCAGTGTTTCCAATTTGGACTGGTCGTAGTAGTTCTGATTCAGCGGCACTCTAGGCTGGTAATGGCCTTCAAATTGAGGTGTGCCCGTTCTGACATTGTTCCAATCCGTAAAACCCTGCCCCCACCAAGCATCATTTTCGGCAATTGCGTGGAATTGAGGAAAATAAATAGCAATGAGCTTTGCCCGGGGCTGGGCCCTTGACATCGAATCAGATTCAATCTTCATATTTTCCCCACTGGCCGCTCTGTTGATTGAATTGTCGTATGAAGCGCAGCGGCGCACCTGCTGCCATTACATTTTCTGGAATGTCACGTTTAACAACCGAATTGGCACCAACAATGGCACCATCGCCAATCGTCACTGGCCCCACAATGATGACGTTGTCACCCAACCATACGTTTGAGCCTATTCTGACAGAGCCCACTGCCATCAAATCCCGATCCACCGGTGGCTGAGTTGGCAAACTTTGCCGTTCCCCATGGTATGCACCGTGGTTATGGTCGCTGATATAGACACCGCTTCCAAACAGGCAATGCGCTCCAATTTCAATCCTGTTAACACAAGAAATATGCATTCGATCAGACGCACTAAATCCCCTACCGATGCGAATAGAAGGCGTAAATGCCTGTCCACGAAAAGCGTGAACGGCCTCAATCCATGCATACCGGTTGATATACGCTTTTTCGCCGACGCTGATTGATATTGACCCAATGACGCGTGAGCCACGCCCGATGTAGCCACCTCGCCAGCCCAGGAGTTGCGCATGTCCCCGCCCCAGCACCTGCGAGACAATTTTGCTCAACAAAGCCAACAGGAGGTAGGTTGGGCGCTCATAGCATGCTGCCGAAAGAAGTCTGTTGGTCATTTTGCTTTGGCCATTAGCGTATTAAAAATCTGCCGCAGTTCACCATCAAAAAGGACAATCAAGGCGGCGTAAACCAGAAAAAATGTACTCATCAATGCAACTGCTGTGGCGCTATGGCCCAGCCCCAGTACCAGAAACCAAGCCGGGTCGATCAACCCATACAGGAGAACTGGCACGACACAAGCAAACGTTGCCATGACCAGCGCACGGATCAAATTGCCATACCGAAACCGTACCCCAAAAAGGTGAACAGTCAAAAACCCAAAGGGCAAAAAGTAGAGCCCGTCAACCAGCAAACGCGCATAGGCAATGCCCCTGAAACCAGAAGATTGAACCAAGTTGAAAGTCAAAAAAATTAGCACAAAATTACCCAATGTCCCAAAAAAAGAGGGCCAGGTCAGGCGTTGAAATGACTCCACTGTTCTGCCATTGAGTGTAAACATTGCGGTCAAAGGAACTGACAAGGCCAGCAAACGCAGACAGGTAGC
>CAIYNH010000616.1 GCA_903927495.1 uncultured beta proteobacterium | reverse complement strand
TGCGCAGCAGGTACTCCTGACCACACTGGATGAAGTGAAACTTCGTCAAAATATTCTTGACATTGAAAATCAGCGTGCAAAGATAGGCATGGGCTCACTCAGCACTCTCATTCAGAAGCAGGTCGACCTGACCGAGGCAAAACAGCGTCAACTTGAAAACCAGGTACGCTACGAACTGGCATTAGTGACTTGGCAATACACCCAGGGCAACCTCCTTGCAGAGCATCAAATTGAAATTTCAGCCCAAGCCAAGCCACAACAGTGAGGCGACCCGATGAACAAACCACCCAAGCCAACCCTGCAACCCTGGATCACCGCGCTGACCTGCCTGACCTTGCTGCTGAGTTCCATCGGTGTTCAGGCAAAAACTTTTTCGGGACTGATATACCCGCTGCACGATATCACTTTGAGCGCTGGCGTAGCGGGTCTGGTAATGCGGCGTGAAGTGCAATTGGGGCAATCCGTTAAAGCAGATCAGGTACTGCTGCAACTTGATGACCGCTTGCAAGTCATAGAGAGCGATCGGCGCAAAGTTATTTTCGAGGACCAAAGTGAAGTGACGGGGGCCAGAGATCGCTGCCGAATTTTGAACATCCTGCTCAAAGATGCCCAGGCCGTATTCAAAGACACCGGATCTGTCAGCAAAGATGAGTTGCTGCGTCTTGAAGCTGAGCAATTGGCAGCCAACGCTCGACTGGAACAACTTGTTGAACAAAAGAAACGTGAAAAATTAGACTTTGAATCCGCCGAACGCGACCGATTGCAGCGCCGCATCACGGCGCCGGTCAGCGGTGTCATCACCAAACTGTCCCCCCAGGTGGGGGAATGGGCAAAACCAGGCGATCCCGTGATTTCTCTGGTCGATGCCTCTACCGCCATATTGCGCCTGGCCGTCCCACACGCTGAAGCAAGCAGACTTAAGGTTGGTGCCAGCCAGGTCATCCGAACTGAACCTGGCGGAACTTTGATGCAGGTTACCGGGCGCATCAGTTTTGTCTCGCCGGTGGCTGATCCGGCTAGTGGATTGGTGCAGGTGGAAGTAACTTTCAGCAATCCAAAAAACAGCATTAAGCCTGGCATTAAAGGCATGATCGACATCAACACCGAGACTGGGTCGAAGTAGCACATCATGTCTGTCGCATCATCTACCCCCAGCAGTACGGCGCTCGATGCGCGCGCGCTCATAGAACAGTTGCAGCAGATTCGCCGGCGTAGCCCAACCGAACTGGATTGGAACCTCTATTGCGAATTGATGCGCCAACTTTGCAAAGCCAGTCACTGCGCGGTAGTACAACGCCTGCCCGAAGCCAACAGCCTGGCACAACTCGGCCGCGCCTCTGAATTGAGCACCTGGTCACCCATGCAAACCATGCCCCCTGGCATTGATATGCTGGAAAAAGCCCTTGCCCAGGGTTACACCCAAGCACCAGCGCAAGACCCACAGGGGCAGACATGGCTGGTGTTGGTACTGGCCTTGCAGGGCTTGGTCGATTATTTTTTGATCCTTAATGTAAAAACGCAAGAGCGCGGTCAACTCAATGAGCTGACCCTGCGCGCACTGCTGTGCGTCGATTTCAGGCCAAACTCAACCAACGCGGTGGCGCTGCCCCCTACAGCAGACCTGCGTGCCATGCTCGGACTGGCCGCGGAGGTCATGCAACAACCCAGCTTCGAGGCCGCTTGCCTGGCTTTGGTCAATGGCCTGGCGGTCTCCTGGGAGCTTCTGCACGTCAGTCTGGGCTGGATCGACGGCGAACGCGCCGTGGTGGCTGCAATCAGCCATCTGGACCGTTTTGAGCGCGACACCTCACAAACCCAGCGCATTGAAGCTGCCCTGTTGCCGGCTGTTATTCAGGGCGGCGAAGTCTGGTGGCCAACACCGCCCGAGTCCCTTACCGACACCCAGGCACTGGCTGATTTTGCCCAGCACATGGGTGTGCCAAGTGTGGTGGCGGTACCCATGCGAGATGCCCAGGGCGCGACCCACGCGGTACTGCTGCTGGCCCCTGGCAGCAAGGACATCCCCAGTCTGAATGAATTGTTGCTGGCCCTTGAATTGATGCAGCCGCACTTGTCAGAGTTGCGGGAAAGGTCCTTGAGTCTGCGCCAGCGTGCGCGCCTCGGCCTTCGCATCGTGTCTGAAGGGCTCTTTGGTCCCGAACAACCCTTACTCAAACTTGCCGGGCTGATCCTCGTGGCCCTGCTGCTCTACCTCACTTTTGGCAGTTGGCAGTACCGGGTCGATGCCAGCGCCCAGCTCAACACCGACTCCACGCGCCTCATCAGCGCCCAATTTGATGGCCGTATCGACCAGGTTCATGCCACTGCGGGCGATCTGGTCAAGGCTGGCGACTTGCTGGTAAGCCTCGACACACGCGACCTGCTGCAACAGCAAAGCGAGCTCAGCGCCGAAATCAGCAAGGGTGAAGGCGAAGTCAATAAATTCCGTGCCGAACGTCTGCTGGCAGAGACCGAAATTGCTCAAGCCCGTCTCGACCAATCACTGGCCAAAGCGCAGCGCGTAAAAAGTTATCTGGAACAAGCACAAGGCACAGCGCCTTTTGAAGGCGTGATCGTTGAGGGCGAGAAAAAAGACTTGATGGGCGCACCGGTTAAGAAGGGTGACCGTATTTTCCGACTGGCCAAGGTCGAGGGGCTTTACATGACGCTGATGGTGTCCGAGCGTGACATGCGCCACCTCACACCTCAGGCTAAGGGTGAAGTGGCGCTGCTGAGTCACCCCAACGTCAACATTCCGGTGCGCATCGCCTCGGTGATCCCGGTGGCTCAGGTCAAGGGTCAGGATGGCAACCAATTCATGGTGAAGGCCGAACTGATCGAAGCCCCACAAGCCTGGTGGCGACCGGGCATGACGGGGTTGGCACGCATTGACGTGGGCGACAAGAACATCGCCTGGATCTTGACGCACCGACTGGTCGATCGGCTGCGGCTAATGCTGTGGTGGTAGTCCTGACGCATTGGGTTTTGTGATATGGCCGCCACCATTTTCAGTGATTCCTGGTTTCGTGTCTCGGGCCTGCGCGTGGCGCTGCTGCCCAGCGTTGAGATCAAAAAACAGGTGTTTCGCGGGCGCACCTGGCATGTCCTGCAAGACACATATACACAGCGCTACTTTCGCGCCTCACAAGAAGCCTGCAACTTCATTCAAAGCCTGCACACCGACAAATCAGTAGAAGAAGTGTGGGAAGACTTTGTCAATCAGCACCCTGAAGATGCCCCCAGCCGCGAGGAAGTCATCCAGCTCCTGTCGCAGTTGCACATGTCCAATCTGCTGTACTCATTGCAGCAGTCCGATAACGAAGCCATCGTCAATCGCTACAAAAAACAAAAAAACAAGGAGTTGCTGGGCAAGTTTGCCTCGTTTTTGTTTCTTCGCATTCCGCTGTGGAACCCGGATGCAGCGCTCGAACGCATCCGGCCGCTGATTTTGCTGGCTACAGGCTGGGGCGCGTTTGCCCTCTGGTGCGTGGTGCTGCTATGGGGGGGGGTGACTGCCTTCGATCTGCGCGGCGAACTGTTGGATCAGTCGCAAGGCGTGTTGTCGGTAGGTAATTTGCCCTGGCTTTATGCCTGCCTGACGGGGCTCAAACTGTTTCACGAAACTGGCCACGCATTTGTCTGCAAGCGCTTTGGCGGCGAGGTGCGAACCGTCGGCGTGATGTTTTTGATGTTCACCCCGCTGCCCTATGTCGATGCATCAAGCAGTTGGGGCTTTCCTGAGCGCTGGCACCGAATTTACGCCACGTTTGCTGGCATGGCGGTGGAATTTTTCTTTGCCGCCGCTGGTGCCTTGGTATGGGCCAACACGGCACCTGGTCTGACCCACAGCCTGGCTTTCAACGTGATGCTGATCGGCTCAGTTTCGAGCCTGCTCTTCAACGGCAATCCTTTGCTGCGCTTTGATGCCTACTACATGCTCAGCGACTACGCCGAAATACCCAACCTGTACCAAAAAGGCCAGCAGCAGTGGAAATATTTTGGCGACCGTTACCTACTGGGCACCGTGTCGGCGCAAAGCAAAGCCACCGACACCAAAGAGTGGCTCTGGCTCACGATGTACGGTTTGCTGAGCTTTTTATACCTGATTTTCATCACCTTGGGCATCAGCCTGTTTTTGATGGATCAATGGCTGCCGCTGGGCATCTTGGTCCTCATCATGACCCTCTACAGCCGCTTGGCAACCCCGCTTTACCAGCTCTTCAAGCATTTGCGCGGGAGCGCCACGCAAGGTAATCGCCGGCGTGCCTGGGTAGCAGTGGCGGCCAGCTGCAGCGCACTGGTGCTGATGCTGGCGGTGATCCCGTTTCCGGATGCGGTGCGCACCCAGGGCATCGTCAAAGCCAACAGCTCCAGCACGATCTACCTGCAAACCAGCGGCATGCTGGCGCAGCTGCATGTGCAGCACGGCCAGCGGGTCCAGGCCGGCCAGCTGATTGCCACCTTCGTCAATGCCGACCTGGCCTCCGACATCGCCGTCACTCAGGCCAGCCAAACCGAGGCCCAGGCCCAGTATCGCCAGGCCCTGCACAAAACCAGCAGTGAGCTTGAAGCCCTGCAACAAAAGCTCGACACCCTCGATGACCGAATGCGTAACCTGAGCGAGCAGCGCCGCTTCCTGGAGGTGCGTAGTGAGCAGGACGGCGAGTGGGTTGCCCCTGACCTGCATGAGCGCGTTGGTGCCTGGCTGCAACGGGGGCATAACTTGGGTGAGGTGGTGGACCCGCGCAGCTTCAGGTTTGTGGCAGTGGTTCCACAGGAGCAAACCGATCGAATGTTCAAGCTGGATTTCAAACAGGCCGAGCTGCGACTGACCGGCCAAGCCGATGGCAATGTGCTGTTGGACCAAATCCAGATCATTCCATTTCAGAGTGACCACTTGCCCTCGGCGGCGCTGGGTTGGCTCGGCGGTGGTGATATTGCGGTCAACACCAGCGAGCCCAGTGGAGCCACCGCCAAGGAAAGCTTTTACCTGCTGCAGACCGAGCTGCCGAATGCAGCGCTGCAGGGTGTCACCGTCTTGCATGGACTTACCGGCACATTGCGCATTCAAACCCCGGCACAGCCGCTGTTCACCCAGGCTTTACGGGCGGTCAAACAACTGCTGCAAAAGCGCTACGCGCTGTGAGGGGTCTGACGATTGACGAGCATCCCCCCTGCACTCACCGCCTGCAAGCGGTCGAGCGCATAACAAGTCAGTAGCATGAGCACAGAATTCTCGCCCTGGCAAGCCCCGCGCAATGCCGCTTTGACACCCTGGTTCAGCCTGCTAGGCTGGCTCAGGCTGGCAGCACACCACAGCGGTCACGGCTACCGCCAACTCTGGCAGGCTGTACTTGATTTGCACCTGCGCCTGCCGCCAGACCCAGCCGACATCAGCGCACCGTCGGCAGCTGAACTGCTGGCCTTTCGCCAAGCCATCTACCGATTGCAAATTAACACATCAAGTAAGGCTACAAAGCAAGGTGCACAAGCACTGATAGCTATCAAAATAGAAGCGCTTTCTTGTGTCGCTCGACTCGCCTGCCTGCACATCGGTCAACGCGCATCGTTCCCGCAGTTGGTCGCGGCACTCAGCATGAACGAAGGCTACCTGATCCAGCTCGCCCCTGGCGAAGGCAAAACCCTGGCTGTGGCGATCGCCGCCGTCTTGATCGGCTGGAGCGGCAAGCCGCTGCATATCGTCACAGCCAACGATTACCTGGCCGCACGCGATGCCGAGCTGATGGCACCACTGTTTCAGGCTTGCGGTTTGAGCGTTACCGCCATCACCGGCGATACCCCACCACACGAACTGGCCCAGCACTACCGTCAATCGGTGGTATACGCCACCGCCAAACAGTTTCTGGCCGACTACCTCCGAGACGATTTGCGCTTGGACGGTGCACGCGATCCATTGCGCCGCAGGCTCTGGCAAATGCAAAACCCGCAAGGCGAAAACCAGCCGGTCATGCGCGGCTTGTATGCCGTCATCATTGACGAAGCCGACGGTATTTTGATTGATGAAGCAACTACCCCGCTGATCATTGCCAGTGCCGAAGAAGACAAGGCCAATATGCTCGGAGTGATTCGCCTGGCACGCGAATTGGTCGACCAACTCAAGCTCGACACCGATTACACCCTGTACGCAAAAGGCGGTGGTTCGGTACACCTGACCGAGTCTGGCCGGCACAAGGTGGAGCAGTTGTCGGAATCCTTCAACAGCTATTGGCGGGTACCGACACGGCGTGAGGAAATCTTCACGCTGGCTATCATGGCACGCGAGGTATTCCAGAAAGACCGGCACTACATCATCCAAGATGGTGCGGTGGTCATTGTTGATGAGAGCACCGGGCGCAGCATGCCCGGACGCTCCTGGAGCCACGGCATTCACCAATCCATCGAGGCACGGGTCGGGGTCGAGCTAACCCCACTCACCAAAATCTCGGCTCGTATGACGTTTCAGGAATTTTTCCGGCATTACCACCGACTCAGCGGCGCCAGCGGCACTCTGCACGGCCTCGACTGGGAACTTTGGAAAACCTTTGGTTTGCTGGTCATGCGGCTTCCACCACGCACCCCAAGCCAACTCAAGATTTTGCCAAAGCAGTGCTTTGTGACACGGAAAAATAAATTGAATGGTTTTATCGACCGCATTGAAACACTGCACCGACGCGGTGTGCCGGTGCTGGTGGGCACCCGACGCATTTTGGACAGCGAAGAAATTGCAGGCCTTTTGCGTCAGCGCGGCCACACTTGCACCGTACTCAATGCCAAAGAGCACGAGTACGAGGCCCAGGTGGTGGCACTGGCGGGGGAGCACAGTTGTATCACGGTGGCCACCAACATGGCCGGCCGTGGCACCGACATCAAAATATCAACCGAGGTAGAGCGCATCGGCGGCCTGCACGTGCTAATGTTTGAAGCACATGAATCGCCCCGCATCGACTGGCAATTGTTTGGCCGCGCTGGTCGCCAAGGTGCACGAGGCAGCGCCCAGCCTTTTGTCTCACTCGAAGAAGAGCTGATCACCAAATACACCCCCTCCTGGATCAAACCCCTGACCGGTCTGATCCCGAGCCGCCAAACCCGCCTGAAAATCGACTTGCTGCAATGGCTAAGCCAACGCTACGCCAGCAGCATCGCCCGCATGCAGCGCAGCCATCTGGCGTTTGTGCAAAAGCAGCTTAGAGAGCAGCTGGGGTTTTCCAAGAGTTAGCCCCAGCATCTGCAGTTGACCGGGTATCGGTCAGGATGCCATCCTGATTCCGTTTCCAGATCGAGGCGACACTAGGCGCGAAGCCACAGACAGTGCTAACGCACGGCAAGGCGGAGCAACAAAGTGTCGGATTGATATGGAAATGGAATGACCCGATGACAATGCGTGCTACTGGCCGGCGCGAACCAGACGCATTCGGTAATTCCTGGTCAACAAATCCTGTCCAACATTGCCCTCCCTGAAATCCACACTCCACACCTGCTTGTCGCTGACGTTCACATTAACGTTCGAAGTGATATAGGCCAAAGGTTCATTGAAGGGAAAAACACTGGTCACGATCGCCGGATTGTTGCAAGCCAGATTAACCAGCGAGGCCAGTTCATTACGTGACGGCACCCGCCAATCGAGGTAGCCCTTTTCCTTATCCCCATTGGCCTTCGCAAGCTGCGTCACAACAGATGCCGCAGTACCATTTGACTGAAAAACAGTACCTTGGGTACAGTCCGAATCAGTATAGCCTTCGGGGCATTTTTTCCACATCAAACCTGTGGCGGTGTCAGTCACCGTGCCATCCTCATGATCTAAAAAACGCCCATCACTGTTGTCACACCCAGAATTTTGCGCCCTGCCGCCCCGAACCAAACGAACCTTCTGCCCACTGGCCTTAGCCCCGTAGGATAGCGCACCATTGCTGTCCGCGTCAACGCGCCAGGCATCAACTGCATTGGTCGTGGCGCGCGCCTGAATAGACCAAAACAGGCCCGCCATCGCATCGGCTGCGACGCTCAGGTAATCAGCATTGGCCATGCTGCCGGTGGCTTTACTGATATCCATCAGGTTCATCAGCTCATTGGCCGTGGGCACCCGCCAATCGGTATAATCGCACAAGGACTGCCCGTTCACCGTCTTCACGTAGCCAGCAAGACTCGTATAGGGCAAGTTTGTGGTTGTCAGCTTTTGCCAGGTCAACCCGGTTACCTTGTCAACCACGCAGGCGCCTGACTTGTCAAAGGCAAAACCCAGCCCACCATCCGCAGAATTATTGGTCAGAGGGTGCGTATCGCGGCCAAAAGCACTTAGCCCGGTCATCACCGCAGTAGCACCCGTGCCATTCAGGCCACCCACATCGTCATTGATGATGGTGCCGGTAACGGTGCCTCCGCTTGCACCGGCCGATGCCCAGGTCAAGGTGAAAGTTTCATTCGGTTCAAAATCCCCGTCCGGGCACAGCTCTAACTGCAATTTATAAGTGCTTACGCCCACCGGAATAGTGATTTGTGAGCTGGTCGCGGCCATGTAATCGACCCCCGGTGCCCCACACACGCCCCCCTTGGCCGAACCTGTGCTTTCGTTGCCAGCTTTGGCGGTGCTTGAGGTGAAGAAAGACACCGCCAGCCCTCGTTCTACAGGCTTGCTCAAAGCAACCTCAAATTCGATCACCGGTTTACCTGTTTGACCCACCTGCCCCTCCAATGCCTGGGCATTGGCCACTGATTGCACCACCGCCTCCGGTACCAGCGGCACGCCGCCCCCGCCGCCGCCACAGGCGGACAGCGCCAGACTTACTACAAGCAAGCCACCCAGGGCGGCTGTGCCCGACTTTTTTGCATCGAACCAACCAAGTGAAGTGTGAAGTGTCATAAATTTCCCCAATGATCAAAGAGACAGGGTATCCACCCAATATTCAAACGTATCCTGACTAAACGTGTTCAGACCCGCTACAAAAGGCTGCTCGCCAGGGGTCCCCAGCACATACGACTGCTGCAGGCGACTGGCCAGTCCATAACTATTGCCCGAGAGCAAATCAGAATTATTGCCCGAGAGGCCCAATCCACCGAGGTCAATCGTGCTGTTAAGCGCATCACCCACCGACGGTGCATCCAGATACCGACTCACGGCCATGCCCGTCGAGAAGGTCGGCGTTGGCGCAACAGAGGCGGCCAGGGACTGGGAGGCAACCGGGGCCTTGAGCAGTGAGCTGCTGCGTGAGATACCGGCCGCAATCAGATCAGCATCAGACCTGTTACCGGTCAGCAGCGTAGCCGGATCCTCGGTTACCCGGGTCACGTTACCAATCACCACCACTTGTTGGTACAACTGGCCCGCTTTAATCACGTCAAAGTAAGTGCGTCCATCCGGGTTGGTGTGACGCATCACCGAGCCACTCGGCACATCGATGCGCACCACCTCGGCGACTGCCTCCAGCACGTCTGCCGTTGAACCCGGGGCAGGACCATAACCGGAGAGATTCACCGCCCTGGCAAAGATGTCGGCCGCTGTGTCATGGTTGGCATCGGTGATGGTGGCACCACCGGCCTGGATATCCACTACACCGAGTTGCTTAAGGTCGCCCGAGCGGGCGTTGATCGTGGAAATCGACACGACCTGAGCATTCTCGGCTTTTACATGCACATCACCGCCCTGACTGTCAAGCCGGGTACCCGATGCCATGGTGATATTGCCGCTGGTACTGGTCAAGTTAATCGGGCTGGACGTTGCCGTGCTGATGCTTGAGTTCAGTACAACGTTGCCTGCAGCACTCAGGCTGACCGCACCGGGCGCTTGCACCACGCTGCCGGTGCTGCTGGCCACCGTGATGGTGTCGCCCAAAATCTCAACTCCAGCTGCCCCCACCGAGCTCAGGTCGGCATTGCCGGCCAAGGTGATGGCACCCAGACCCGCTTCACCAATCACCACTTTGGTGAAGTTCGAACCAATGGCCAATATCTCACGACTGGTCAGATTCAGCGCACCTGCGAGTTCGTTGCCCACAGTGCCGCCGATCATCACGTTGTTGTTGGTGGCAGATGACTTGATGGTCAGCGTGCTGTTGGGCGTGGCTGAGGACAAGGAATCAGCACCACCGAGCAAAGTGAGCGACTCGACATCGATGGTCAGATTGCCATCCACCTTGACGGTGGCACCGCTGGCAAAGACAACGCTGCTAGCACCCTTGATGTCGAGTGTGCCGCCGTTGCTCAGATTCAGGGGCTGATCAAACCGCACCACGCCAGTGGCATTGATGATCACATTGCCAGTCACGTCCAGTGCTTGTTTGAAGGTCACATCTTTGGCAGAGGTTCCATCAATCAGGCCCTGAACCGTCAAGGCACCGCCAGCAGACAATGTCAAAGCCTTGTCAAACAACACGTTGCCGTCTGCCTTGACATCCATGGCACCGGTGACGGACACGGTGTTAGTGAACGACACATTCCGGACAGCATTGACCATCAAGGCATCAATGTTGGAAATGGTTCCGGTGACCTCAACGTCATTCTTGGAGACCAGTGTCAGATTGTCTGTAACTCCAGTGGTGCCTGAAACACTGCCTGTTACTGATAGCACACCATCACTGGCCGAATTGTTAGATGTAAACACCGTCGGTTTAACGATATTCAGAATCGGACTATTCACCACCAAGTTACCAGGGTTGCTTGTGCTTTGGGCCTGCAGAGTCGTATCACCGAGCAGATTCACCGGTTGCGAAGAGGTAACTTCAACGGCAGGATCAACCTTCACAGTGTTTGCACCTTGTATGGTAATCACGCCAGAAGCACTCACCACCTTGGCATGCACCAACACATCGGAATTCGCGCCAAGTG
>CAIYNH010000615.1 GCA_903927495.1 uncultured beta proteobacterium | reverse complement strand
CGCTACGACGGCAAGACCGAAAAGCGCTAATCAACCAAACCCATGAGCGACAGCCCGTTTCTGAGGCTTAGCCAAATCCGCAAGGACTTTGGCAACTTTAATGCCCTACGCGACATTGATCTGGACATTCAGAAGGGTGAGTTCGTCTGCTTTTTGGGACCTTCCGGCTGTGGCAAAACCACCTTGCTGCGCATCGTGGCGGGCTTGGAGACGCAAACTGCAGGCCAAATTTTTCAGGCTGGCCGCGAAATTTCCCGGCTTGCCCCCGCCCTGCGCGACTACGGCATCGTTTTCCAAAGCTACGCCCTGTTTCCCAACTTGAGTGTGTTTGATAACGTGTCTTACGGGCTAGTCAACCGCAAGGACAAGCGCGCTGAAATCAGCCAACGGGTCACCGATCTGGTCAAACTGGTCGGCCTGCCGGGCAGCGAGTCGAAATATCCAGGGCAACTCTCAGGCGGTCAGCAGCAGCGTATCGCTCTGGCACGGGCTCTGGCGACATCGCCCAGTTTGCTGCTGTTGGACGAGCCACTGTCAGCCCTTGACGCGCTGGAGCGTTTGCGTCTGCGCCAGGAAATCCGCAGCCTGCAACAGACTTTAGGTGTCACCACCATCATGGTGACGCACGACCAAGAAGAGGCGCTGAGTGTGGCTGACCGGATTGTGGTGATGAACCATGGCGTGATTGAACAGGTTGGCACTCCGCTGGAGATTTACCGTGAACCAGCCACGGCTTTTGTGGCGGATTTCGTTGGCAAGGTGAATGTTCTATCGGCTAACCGCGTGAACGGTAGTCTGCAATTGGGCCGCATGACTATTCCTGGTTTTAGCAGCAACAATGGCCCGGTCAAAGCCTATTTGCGACCCGAGGACGTGCTGGCTCAGTCGATTGCGCCAGGCGATGCGCATGTTTTTGATGCCAAGATAGAAAAAATCGATTTTCTGGGCGCTTATTGCCACGTGCAGGTAACTTCGTGGTCGCTCATATCACATCAATTAACGGTTTATCTACCGCTGAATTTTTTGACTGAACAGTCCTTGCAAGTCGGCTCAAGCCTGCCACTCAAGTTGCTACCTGATCGCATCAAGGTGTTCTGATGTCTGCCGTGAACGCCGTTCCGTTTACCAGGCTTGATCATCACTGGATTGAGCGTCTAGCGCATATCCTGCTTGCTCTAACAGCTATCATTTTGATATATTTTGTGGCCTTTCCGCTAGGCTCCATCCTGCTGCAGGCACTACAGGCCGCCAATGGCGAATTTGTCTGGCTGGATAATTTTGTCGCTTATGCCCAAACCCCCGCCTTGCTTGACAGTCTGTGGCACAGCCTTTGGGTGTCTGGAGTAGTCACCATGATCGTGTTGCCACTGGCCTTTACTTTTGCCTATGCGCTGACTCGTTCCTGCATGCCATATAAGGCGATGTTTCGCGGCATCACCTTGGTGCCGTTATTGGCGCCGTCGCTGCTTTCGGCCATTTCCTTGATCTACTGGTTTGGCAATCAGGGGGTGCTCAAGGTTTGGCTTCAAAGCATCGGGTTCGACGAAATCTATGGCGCTCCTGGCATTGTGCTGGCGGAATGTCTTGCTGTATTTCCGCACACACTGATGATTTTGGTCACCGCCTTGTCCATGTCAGACGCACGATTGTTCGAGGCCGCAGATGCCATGGGTACCACGGTTTGGCGCAAGTTTTTTACCATTACCCTGCCAGGGGCCAAATACGGCCTGATTTCTGCCGCCATGGTGACTTTCACCCTGGTGATCACAGACTTTGGTATCCCCAAGGTGATAGGTGGCAACTTCAACGTGTTGGCTACCGATGTGTTCAAGCTGGTGATTGGACAACAAGATTTCGCTCGGGGCGCTGTTGTTGCCATTTTGTTGCTGGCACCGGCCGTGCTGACCTTCGCAGTGGACAACTTTGTCAATCGTCGCCAGACGGCGATGCTGACTGCCCGCGCCATTCCCTATAAGGCCAAACCAGCACCTATGTTTGACCGACTGATGACGCTGTTTTGTAGCACCATTGCCTTGCTGGTCTTGGCCATGCTGGGTATGGCAGTGTTCGCCTCGCTGGCCACCTTCTGGCCGTACAACCTGACACCGAGTCTGCGGCATTACACCTTGGGTTTGCTGGATGCTGAAGTGGGTGTGGCGTTTTTCAACAGCCTGAAGATGGCTGGCGGCACCGCTTTGTTCGGCACCGCGCTGGTCTTTGTGAGTGCCTATTTGCTGGAAAAAACCAAAGGGCTGAACAGTGTGCGTTTATTGGTGCGACTGTTGGCGGTTGTACCTATGGCCGTGCCGGGACTGGTGCTGGGTTTGGGGTATATCTTTTTCTTTAATGCGCCCGCCAACCCCTTGAATGGGCTGTACCACACCTTGACTCTGCTGACGATTTGCACCATTGTCCATTTCTACACCACCGGCCACCTGACCGCAGTGACCGCTCTGAAAGCACTTGACAGCGAATTTGAGGCAGTCAGTGCATCGCTTAAAGTGCCGTTTTACAAGACCTTCTGGCGCGTCACTTTGCCTGTATGTACACCCGCGCTGGTGGACATGGCGCGCTATTATTTCATCAATGCGATGACCACCATTTCTGCAGTCGTGTTTTTGTATTCACCTGAAACGAAAGTCGCCTCGATCGCCATTTTGAATCTGGACGAAGCTGGAGAAATGGGCGCTGCTGCTGCCATGGCCGTGTTGATTGGTTTGGCCAGCACGGTGGCAAGCTTGTTTTTCATGGTGTTGGCCTGGCTGATTCAACGTCGTACCCAGGCTTGGAGAAAATAGTTCTTAAAGGAAAAGATATGGTCCGCGACAAAATCCTGCTCACCCCCGGCCCCCTGACCACCACACTGCGCACCAAGTTGGCCATGCTCAAAGATTGGGGCTCGTGGGATGCTGACTTCAACGCAGTGACCGCTAGCGTGCGCGCCAGTCTGCTGAACATCATCCATGGCACTGACAGCCACGTGGTGGTGCCATTGCAAGGCAGCGGTACCTTCAGTGTTGAGGCCGCCGTAGCCACTCTGGTGCCACGCCATGGCCACGTGCTGGTGCTTGACAACGGGGCTTACTGCAAACGCGCAGCGCGTCTGACCACGCTCATGGGACGACATTGCACCGTGTTGGACTTTGATGAAGCACAACCTGTGTCTGCCGCTGTGCTTGACGAGCGCCTGAGAACCGACACCTCCATCACCCATGTGGTCCTGATCCACTGCGAAACCGGTGCCGGTGTGCTCAACCCTTTGCAGGCGATAGCCGATGTCTGCCAGGCGCGCGGCAAGGGGCTGATCGTGGATGCCATGAGTTCCTTTGGTGCTTTGGAGATTGATGCGCGCAAGACACGCTTCGATGCTCTGGTTGCCGCCAGCGGGAAATGCCTTGAAGGTGTACCTGGCATGGGCTTTGTTTTTATTCGCCAAGCCGTGCTTGAAGGCTGCGCAGGCCAGAGCCAGTCATTGGCCATGGACTTGTTTGATCAGTACATTTACATGGAAAAAACTGGCCAATGGCGATTCACGCCACCCACCCATGTAGTGGTAGCCTTGCACGAAGCCATTGCACAATTTGAATCAGAAGGCGGCCAACCCGCCCGACTGG
>CAIYNH010000614.1 GCA_903927495.1 uncultured beta proteobacterium | reverse complement strand
GGCGTAGCGCCGCAACTCCCAGTTGCTCACGCTTTGGCAGTATTCGCCCCATTCTTGTGACTTCAATCCGATAAATTGACGACAAAAATCAATCCCGAGGGCATCCATCAAGCCCTGATTGGTAGCCAAAGCTTGAAGAGCAGCCCCCAAATCAATCGGCAGGCGCGCCGGCATGGCATGACCCTGGGCAAAACGTTCATACAAATCCTCAGTACACGCCTTGGGTGCCGGTAGCGCTCTGGCAATGCCATCCAGTCCGGCAGCCAAGGTACCCGCAATTGCGGCATAAATATTGCATGAAGGGTCCGGCAGGCGCCATTCAAGCCGACCCGCGACGGTGCGAATCAGGCAGGTTCGATTGTTGTCACCATAAGCCTTCCAGACCGGCGACCAGGTGGTGCCTGATGCGCTGTCGCTGCAAGCCAAACGCTTGTAACTGTTCACCGTAGGTGCACACAGGGCGCTTAATGCATCCGCGTGTTGTAACAAACCGGCTACAAAGCTGTAACCCGCCACGCTGAGACCAAGCGGATCGAGGCTGTTTGAAAAAACCGCTTTACCATTCGAATCCATCAAGCTCAAGTGAAAGTGCAAACCACTCCCTGGTGCCTTGGCAAAGGGTTTGGGCATGCAACTGAAGACTTGCCCATGCTGCTCGGCAATTGCGTGTGCGCTCATCTTGAAAAGCATGTACCGATCAGCTGCAGCCAAGGCATTGTCATAGCGGTAGTTGACCTCATACTGGCTGGCCGCATCTTCATGGTCAATTTGCTCCAACTCAAAACCGAGCTGAGTGAGGGCTTGGCGCAGGTCTTCCAAAAATGCTCGATTGCGGTGAATAGCCTTCAGGTCGTATGAGGGTTTACCAAGCGCATCCAGCGTGTCAGCGCCCACCCAATCACCATTTTGGTCTTGGCGCAACAGAAAAAACTCGGGCTCGATGCCGACCATTAATGTCCAACCGCGCTCAGTGAGCCGATGCAACTGATGTTTGAGCAATTGCCGTGAACAGGTTGCCAGTGGCTGGCCACCCACAAAGCCGTCGCAGACAGCGTGTGCCACGCCTGGCATAAAGGGCAAAGGCCGCAAAGAATCAAGTTGCACTCGGCCGTAGTACTCGCTGTGCGAACCAAATCGACCCAAACCCGTGCCCCAAATGCTGGGGCCAGCAAAACCGGCACCCTGCTCGACCCATTCCTGCAATTTATCCACTGGCACCAGTTTGCCCTTGGCCACTCCATGCAAGTCGCAAAACTGCGTCAGGATGGAGTGAATCCCTTGGGCTTTCAAACTGGCAACAACGCTTTGGTATTTATTCATAGGTATTTAGCCTTTAACGCTAGTGCAACATGCGCAGGGAGCTATAAAAAACAGAGTAATCAGGGCGTAACTTATTTCATCAAACTGGTGAATCAATGCGAATCCATGTGGTTTTGGTTTCGGTGTATTTGTCAAAGGCATGCAAAGATTTGTCACGCCCAACCCCACTTTGTTTGTAGCCACCAAAAGGCACCGTGATGTCGTCTTCGTCGTACTGGTTCACATGCACCGTGCCAGCACGCAAGGCACGCGCCACACCCAGCGCCTTGTTGATATCACGTGTCCAGACTGCAGCCTGCAAACCATACACACTCTGGTTGGCTTGGTGCACCACGTCTGCGGCATCGGTGAAAGACAACACCGACAGCACCGGCCCAAAAATTTCCTCACGAGCAATCGCCATGTCAGTGTGCACAGCATCAAAAATTGTCGGTTGAATATAGTACCCCCCCGTTTCCAGCAAGGTCTGTTCTCCACCAGCCAGCAATTTCGCACCTTCGGTTTTACCAATGTCAATGTAGCGGAGCACCGAGTTCATCTGCACCTTATCGACGATGGCACCCATGACGGTGCTCGAGTTGAGCGGGTTGCCTGGCGCGTAAGCCGGAACCAAAGCCAAGGCCTTCTCCAAAAACTGCTCTTTGATGCTGGCTTCAACAAACAAGCGCGATGGTGCATTGCAACTCTCACCCTGGTTGAAGAATATGCTGCCCACTGCCGCCTCTACCGCACGGTCTAAATCAGGACAATCCGCAAACACAATGTTGGGGGACTTGCCACCCAGTTCCGTCCAGGCGCGCTTCAGGTTGCTTTGCCCGGCCATGACATGGATCTGCTTGCCTACCCGAGTTGAACCAGTGAAGGCAATGCAATCAACATCCAAATGCAGCGCCAGCGGTGAGCCAGCTTCTGGGCCATAGCCAGTCACCACATTAAGAACGCCGGGTGGTACGCCAGCCTCCAAGGCCAAGTCAGCCATGCGCAGGGCGGTAAGCGGAGATTTTTCGCTGGGCTTGAGCACCACCGAATTACCGCTGGCCAGAGCCGGTGCGATCTTCCAGGCGGCCATGATCATGGGGTAATTCCAGGGTACGATGACCCCTACCACGCCCATGGGTTCGCGTGTGATCAGGGCTAAGGCGGTGCTGGGCGTGGGTGCAATTTCGTCATAAATCTTGTCAATGGCTTCGCCATACCAGCGAATGCAATTGGCAGCACTGTTGACATCGACTGATCTTGAATACCTGATGGGCTTGCCCATGTCGAGTGTCTCAAGCAGCGCCAGTTCGTCGCCGTGCTTTTGCAGTAAGTCGGCAAAGTGAAGCAAGATACGCTTGCGCTGGGCTGGCGCTAAACCACGCCAGCGCTGGTCGTCAAACGCAGTGCGCGCAGCGCTGACCGCAACGTCGATGTCAGCCTCGGCGCACCGTGCCACCGTAGTCAAAATTCGGCCATCAACAGGTGATATGCAATCAAAAGATTTGCCGCTGAGAGATTCGACTCGCCGACCATTGATTAAGGCACGGCCATCCAACTGAAGTGTTTCTTGGGTGATATGAGTTGTCACGGTCATGATTTTGAGTGGATTGCTGGAAATGTTGAAAAGCGGCACCTACAGCCGACACAAATACAAACGGGGCCGCATCGCTGCCAGCCCCGTCAAGCCGTTTCATTCATGGGCTAACCCATGAATTTATGCCTAGAACGATACAACGATGGAAGTTCCCAGGGTCGTTTTTCCTTGCTTGTAAGTTACACCGTCAGCGTCCAAAAAGTTGTAGCCGGTTGATCTATCTAAACGCAGTTCGGTCTTCCATTGTGTATTGGCGTTCACAGCGTAGTTAGTCCCGATGGAAAGAGCATAGCGATTGGTTCCGATGCTTGGATCTGCATTCGGTGTGCCGGCTTCATCAGTACGTTCAGGCCCATAAGCACCGTCATGATTGAAATAGACGCCGCCACCGTTTTCACGATTACTCACAAAATCCAGACGCGCGATGGTCTGCAACCGTGGCGTGACTTTGTAACCTGCAAAGCCTGACACTCCCCACCACTTTCCATCCAGTCCAGAGCCATCCATCGCCCCACCAATGAGGCGACCTACACTCACCTGACCCTGCAACGACAAGTCTCCTCGCGTGTAGTAGCCGTCAATTTCCATAAGGTCTGCGTTCAAATTCGGAGTACCCAGTGGATCAGGTACACCATTTAAGTATGGCCTCGCATCATTCGTTCGCACATGAACACCGGAAAATCCAATGCCACTATACTCACCCATGGAGTAATCACCACGGTAGGCCAAGCCAGGTGCCTTGCGCGAGGCATAGCCGTCAACTTGTCCGACCATCCATTTTGCAGTCCAACCTCCACCAAAATCATGTGAAGTCCCTACGCCTACGTAGTTGCTTGCGGCATTGGTGTACAGCAGGTTGTTGGTGATCAGTGGGTTTTGATGCCCCATAACTAACTCATAACCTGAATAGTCGGGTGTCAAACCCGCATTGATCTTGGCGCCACCGTCCCCAAAAGGTACGGCTACGGAAGCCTCATGAACAATGCTGCCACTTCCCGACAAGGGAATTAGCCGCAAGGTCCAACCAATGCCAGCATCTGGCTCCTTGGTGATTTCAAACATGGCAGCGCCATTTCCACCATTGCCCCTGGACTTTTCAAAACCAGCAGTTATGGAAGATGAATCATTCAAGTAGGCAACCTCCATCGCACCCTTGATTTTCAAGCCCTTAAATCCAGCCTTGATCGAATCTTCTTCAGCGAGATCAATTTTCTGCTCTAGGCGTGTCACCTGTTGCGCCATTTTGGCCGGTTCTTCCCGTGCACTCATAGCCTCAATTTTTTCCGACAGCATTTTCAGTTGCCCCTTTAGCAACTCTATTTCTTTCTGCAAATCGGCGGGAGACTGCGCGTAAGCGCTCATCCATGGCAAAGCGCTTGCCATAGCAATCACCAGCAATTTTTTGTTGATCTTCATCAGGTTCTCCGTTTCAGTTGGGACATGGTTTAACTCTCAATTGCCTGATGCCTTGTAGGCAGCAGCCATTTCTTGTGCTCTTCGGCGTTCACTGCGTGCAAGCCACAGACTGGCCAACAGCACACCAATGCCGACGACCAGTACCGTCAGTGTTGCCACGCTGTTGACGCTCGGGCTCATCCCCAGTCGGGCCCGACTAAAAATAACGATCGGCATGGTGGTGGAACCCGGCCCGGAAAGAAAAGCCGACAACACCACATCATCGAGTGAGAGGGTGAAGGTCAGCAGCCAGGCAGAGGCAATGGCCTGCGAAATCATAGGCAAGGTCACCAAAAAGAACACCTGCAAGGGTCGACAGCCCAAATCCTGAGCCGCCTCCTCAAGTTGCGGGCTCATCTCTTGCAGGCGCGACTGCACCACCACGGTGGCATAAGCCATGCCCAGCAAGGTGTGACCAAACCAGATCGTCATCACGCCACGATCCGGGAAACCAAATGCACGCTGTACCGACACCAGCATCAGCAACAACGACAAGCCGATGATGACCTCGGGCATGACCAGAGGGGAGTTCACCATCCCTGCAAACAATGTGCGACCGGGAAAACGCTTGAAGCGTGTCAAAG
>CAIYNH010000613.1 GCA_903927495.1 uncultured beta proteobacterium | reverse complement strand
GGCTTTTGCCCAGCATCCAGCTGTCAAAAATCTTCTGCCAGAACTTACCCATGCTGTACTTGAGGGCCGAATGGCGGCCTCGACTGCTGCACGAAATATGCTCTTGGCCCATGCTGGATAAGCATGAGCCGCTATCAAATTAGTACAACGTTTTCCTGACCTAGAAAGACCAAGCCATGCATGACATCCTTGAACAACTGGAAAAAAAGCGCCAACTCGCCCGCTTGGGTGGGGGGCAAAATCGCATCGATGCGCAACACAATAAAGGCAAACTCACGGCACGTGAGCGCTTGGAGGTATTGCTTGACGAAGGCACCTTTGAAGAATGGGACATGTTTGTCGAGCACCGCTGCTCCGACTTTGGCATGCAAGATAACAAAATTCCCGGTGATGGCGTGGTCACCGGCTATGGCATGATCAATGGCCGTTTGGTGTTTGTCTTCAGTCAAGATTTCACCGTGTTTGGCGGTGCCTTGAGTGAAGCACATGCCGAGAAGATCTGCAAAATTATGGACCAGGCCATGAAAGTGGGCGCACCGGTGATTGGTCTGAACGACTCGGGTGGTGCGCGTATCCAGGAAGGTGTGGCATCGCTGGGTGGTTACGCCGACGTGTTTCAGCGCAACGTGATGGCCAGCGGGGTGGTGCCACAGATCAGCATGATCATGGGGCCAAGCGCGGGTGGTGCGGTGTACAGCCCGGCCATGACGGACTTTATTTTTATGGTTAAAGACAGCAGCTACATGTTTGTGACCGGCCCAGAAGTGGTCAAAACCGTGACGCACGAAGAAGTCACCGCTGAAGAACTGGGGGGCGCTATCAGCCACACCACCAAGAGCGGCGTGGCTGATCTGGCTTTTGAGAACGACGTGGAAGCGCTGCTGATGCTGCGCCGCCTGTACAACTACCTGCCCCTGAATAATCGCGAAAAAGCGCCGGTGCGCCAAAGCGGAGATCCAGCAGGGCGTATGGAGCACAGCCTAGACACTCTGGTGCCAGACAACCCAAACAAACCTTATGATATGAAAGAACTCATCTTGAAGACCGTTGATGACGGTGATTTCTTCGAGTTGCAACCCGAGTACGCCAAGAATATCCTGATTGGCTTTGCCCGAATGGACGGGCAGACCATCGGCATCGTGGCCAATCAGCCACTGGTGCTGGCCGGTTGCCTGGACATCAAGAGTTCAATCAAAGCGGCTCGCTTTGTGCGTTTTTGCGATGCCTTCAATATTCCGGTGGTGACGTTTGTCGATGTTCCCGGTTTCATGCCAGGTACCACCCAGGAATTCGGTGGCATCATCAAACATGGTGCCAAACTTCTCTACGCTTATGCCGAGTGCACAGTGCCAAAAATCACCGTGATCACGCGCAAAGCCTACGGTGGTGCGTACGACGTGATGGCCTCCAAGCACCTGCGGGGCGATGTCAATTTCGCCTGGCCCAACGCCGAAATTGCCGTAATGGGCGCTAAGGGAGCGGTCGAAATCATCTTCCGTGAAGACAAGGGCGACCCGGCCAAACTGGCCGCTAAGGAAGCCGAGTACAAGGCCCGCTTTGCCAACCCGTTTGTGGCCGGCGCGCGGGGTTTTATTGACGACGTGATTTTGCCCAGTGAAACGCGTAAACGCATTTGCCGCAGCCTGGTGATGCTGAAGGACAAGAAGCTTGAGAATCCGTGGCGCAAACACGGCAACATTCCGCTCTGATGCATCCATAGAACAAGACAAGGAACTGACACATGTTTACCAAGATCCTGATTGCCAATCGTGGCGAAATCGCCTGCCGTGTCATCACCACGGCAAAAAAAATGGGCATCAAAACAGTT
>CAIYNH010000612.1 GCA_903927495.1 uncultured beta proteobacterium | reverse complement strand
GACACCGTCGCCGTAGGTCAGGCAAAACGTTTCTTCGTCTTGAATGTAGGGTGCCACGCGCTTGAGGCGCCCGCCTGTCATGGTGTGTTCACCGGTGTCAACCAAGGTGACTCGCCATGGCTCCGCATGGCGCTGATGCACTTCCATGCTGTTCTTGCCTAGATCAAAAGTGACATCTGACATGTGCAGGAAGTAGTTGGAAAAATATTCCTTGATCACGTAACCTTTGAAGCCGCAGCAGATCACAAAATCATTGACACCGTGCGCTGAGTAAATTTTAAGGATATGCCACAAAATTGGCATGCCACCGATCTCAATCATGGGCTTGGGTTTGAGGTGGGTCTCTTCCGATATTCTCGTGCCAAGACCTCCGGCCAATATGACAGCTTTCATGACGACATTCTTTCAATGCATTAATTACTATAAATTCTATAGCTACTTGTGCTAGATGGGAGATTGCTACAAGGCAATCAGATATAAAAATATTGACGCATGCCAAAGCCCCTAATAATCAAACCTGCATATTCATAATATCCGTATAAGCCTGCACCATCCGGTTCCTTACGTGTAAGGTTGCTTGAAAGCCGATTTGCGCTTTCTGAATGGCCACCATGGTTTCTTCCAGGCTGACTTTTGGGTTTTCCAGTTGAACTTCTTGCTGAAGTCGAGCGGCATCGTTTTGCGCTGCGCTAACTGAAGTCAGTGCGCTCTTGAGTGCGCCGCTAAAGCCGCCAGCTGTTGCTCCACCCACCTGATTGGAGGAAAGTCCGGCCAAGGTATTGGGGCGAACCGCAACTGGCATGGTGGTGGGGGTGAGTCTGAGGTTCATGGTGTGTATTCCCTGTTTGGTAGGGGTGGACCGATGCTAGCAACGCCAACGGCAAGACATTAATTTGAAGTAGCTGGTAAAGACCGGTCTTTTCAGACTAATGTTTTCGGAACTGGGCAGAATAATCGCTCGCATTGAAGGTGCTATACCGCCCTTTTTCCATTGGAAATGTTTCATGACCGCCGCCATTGCTATTCCTGTTAACCCTACTCTTGCTCAGCGCCTGGCTGGACTGGATCAGGCCCAGAAGATTCGTCTGGGCATTGGCGTTATCTTGTTTGTGGCCATTGGCGTGATCGGATTGGTGATGGGGCGCCAAGCTGAATGGCGAGTGCTGTATGCCAATCTGGCCGACAAAGATGGCGGTGCGATCGTGACGCAATTGACGCAAATGAACGTGCCTTATCAATATGCAGCAGGTGGAGGGGCCATTTTGGTGCCGGCCAACATGGTGTACGACACCCGTTTGAAGTTGGCATCGCAAGGCTTACCAAAAGGGGCTGTCACGGGATTTGAGCTAATGGACACGGCGAACCGGTTTGGCATGACTCAGTTTCAGGAGCGTCTGACGTTTCAGCGTGGACTTGAAGGCGAGCTGACACGCTCCATTCAGGCTCTTTCTTCGGTGCAGAGTGCGCGCGTTCATTTGGCTTTACCTAATCAAAATGGGTTTTTTCGGGATCAGCAAAAACCGTCGGCTTCGGTTTTGGTGAGTTTGAATGCGGGTCGCTCACTTGATCGCTCACAGCTCGCGGGTATTGTTCATTTGGTATCTTCAAGTGTGCCGGAGATGGATCCTAAGGCCGTCAGTGTGCTTGATGACTCGGGTAAGTTGCTATCTACCCCACCAGAGGCTGGTGGTGGTTTGGGCGCAGATGCGCAGCAGTTGCAGTATGTACAGCAGATTGAGCAGCTTTACAGCAGTCGTATTCTTGACATTCTTGAGCCGGTAGTTGGGCGTCAAAACGTAAGAGCGCAAGTCACCGCCGAGTTGGATTTTTCACAAACCGAGTCAACGTCGGAACTATTCAAGCCTAACCAGACCCCGGACGCAACTGCTATTCGCAGCCAGCAATTGCTTGAAAGCAGCAATGCCGGTGGTTCCGGTGCCGCTCCGCCGACGGGTGTACCCGGCGCAACTACAAACCAACCTCCCGGCCCGTCCGCTGCCACTATCAATGGCAGCCCGCAGGCCATGGCGGCCGCCGGAGCGGCCTCCGGGGCCAACGGCGGACGGCGCGAGTCAATCATCAACTATGAAGTCGACAAAACGGTGCGGGTAGTTCGCGGCGGTACTGGCATGATCAAGCGAATCAGTGCCGCAGTGGTGATCAATCACCAAAGCAGTGTTGATGCGAAGGGCAAAACCACGACAGTGGCCATCAGCGAACCGCAGTTGGAGAAAATGACCGCCTTGGTGCGTGAGACCATTGGCTTTAGCAAAGACCGTGGCGACTCTGTGAATGTGATGAATGCGCCATTTGCCGCCGACAAGGTGGTGGTTGTGAACACGGCTTTCTGGCAGCAGCCTGAAGTGATGGATTGGGCTAGAACGCTGGCCTGGCCGCTGGGAACCCTGATGTTTGGCGCTCTGGTGCTGTTGGGAGCAGTGCGGCCGGCCTTGAAGGTCATGGCCCAGCCGATACAGGTTTCGGATGCCGGATTGACGGGGCAACTCGATGCTATTGAGTCAGAAGAACCGGCTCGGCCGCTGTTGACCGGGCCCGGGGCAGGCAGCAGTCAGGCCACTGAAATGACTGCAGGTGAGTTGGCTCTGGAAGAGGCGCGAAAATTAACCCGTGACAACCCGGCGGCAGTTGCTAATATCGTCAAAACCTGGATCAATGGCGAGGCTCCCGCTTAAAGCGGGTCTCACCAGGGTCTGGCCAGGAAGAAAAAGGACGATTTAACATGGCTCAAACTGATGGACTGGAAGACGCTGCCATTCTGATGATGTCTCTAGGCGAAGAAGAGGCCTCCGAGGTTTTCAAGCATTTGTCACCGAAAGAGGTGCAGAAGCTAGGCGAAGCCATTGCCAAAACCAAGGCGATCACACGGGAGCGGGTCAATGAGGTGGTTGATAAATTTACGGGTATTGCGGCTGCACAAAGTTTGCTGGTGTCCAACTCCGGCGACTATGTGCGTTCGGTGCTCAAGCGAGCGTTGGGTGACGACAAGGCAGCGCTGCTGATTGACCGCATTTTGCAGGGCGGTGATGTCTCAGGGATTGAGAGTCTGAAGTGGATGGAGCCGTCGAGCGTGGCAGAGTTGTTACGCAACGAACACCCGCAAATTGTTGCGGCTATTTTGGTGCACCTTGATTTTGATCAGGCCGCCGATATTCTGAAGTTTTTTACCGAGCGCCAGCGCAACGAGGTGATGCTGCGCGTGGCCACTATGGAAGGTATTCAACCGTCGGCACTGAAAGATTTGAACGAAGTGTTGTTCAAAGTCTTGGCAGGCGGCGACAAAATGCGTAAATCGTCGTTGGGTGGTATCAAGACTGCGGCAGAAATGATCAATTTGATGGGTACAGCCATTGAGGGAACGGTTATTGAATCGATTCGTAACCATGACCCTGATTTGGCCCAGAAGATTATGGACAAGATGTTTGTCTTTGATGATGTCATCAAATTGGATGACAAGTCCATTCAGACGGTGCTCAAAGAGGTTTCTTCAGACGTGTTGATCGTGGCACTCAAGGGTGCCCAGCCTGAACTCAAGGAGAAATTTTTGGCCAATATGTCAACTCGTGCGGCGGAGTCGCTGCGCGAGGATCTGGAGTCCCGAGGACCCATGCGACTGTCGGAAGTGGAAGCGCAGCAAAAGGAAATATTGAAGACGGTGCGCAGACTGGCTGACGAAGGCACCATTGTTATCGGAGGCGGCGCTGACGACGCTATGGTTTGATTATGCGCAACTATTCACGATTTATACCGGGCGAGGAAATAGATGTTGTTGAACAGTGGAATTTTGGCGCAATAGACACGGCATCGCAGCTTCTCGCCGCACAGGTCAAAGCCCGAGAGGCTGCAGAGGCTGCGGCGCAAGGCCAAGTCATGCAACAACAGGGCTACCAGAGTGGATATGCGGCCGGAATTGTTCAAGGGCGAACCCAGGCCCAGGCTGAAGTGCGGCGGCAAATGGATGAATTTTTAGCGAAACAAGCTAAGGAAGCGGGTAATAACCTAGCCCGACTGTTGACATCGGCACAGAATCAATTGTCTGATGCCGAGCAAGCTATGGCGCAAGACGTGCTGGAGTTAACTTGTGAGTTGGCGCGGCAGGTCTTGCGGCATGAACTGGGGGTCAATCCAAACGTTTTGATGCCCGTGATTCGGGAGGCGCTGGCCTTATTGGGGGCACAAAATAAGAGCGCTGTTGTGCGAATGAACCCGAGTGATATGGTAGTTTTGCAAGATCTGATCCAAGCTGAATTTTCGGGTTTGTCGATTACTTTGGTAGGTGATGCT
>CAIYNH010000611.1 GCA_903927495.1 uncultured beta proteobacterium | reverse complement strand
TCTGGCAGTAGCCGCACTGCACGACGTCGTGGGCGATCCACGCGTTTTGTACGGCCAATCCTACGCTGTCGCTGCCGACAGCTTCGATGGTGGTGACCTTTTTTCCGGCAGCTGCCGAGATGGGGGTAACGCAGGAACGGATGGCCATACCATCAACGTGCACTGTGCAAGCACCGCACAGCCCTGTGCCGCAGCCAAATTTGGTACCGGTCATACCCAGCGTATCGCGCAGGGCCCACAGAATCGGCGTACTGGGATCAGCATCCACTGAGGTATCAATGCCATTGATGTTAAGTGTTGTCATGGGCAGCTCCTATTCAAGGTCCGCAACGCTACAGGTTGGCGTAATTTATCGCGAAAACCACAATTGTGCATCGACAGTTCCGCCTCCGCACCTGCAGCCACACATGCAGCCACACCTACCTCGGGTAAAAAGTCATCAAACTTCGGGTGCACTTTGAGATCGATCTTGATTAGCGCATCGATCAGGCGCCGTGCGGATAGGCGCACGTTGTCGCTGCGGGGGGCATGGGTATCTTTTCAATGTTGCCACTCAAAGCCATGCCTGCGGCCATCAACCGCAGTATCCCAGGCGGACCGTGCATTCCCAGACAAATAAATTTCCTTGGCCGACTAAAGAACGCTTTGCTGGATCCGATTCATGACGACCAGAGCTGCAAAAAAGGCCACGCGGCAGCCTCGTACCGTTGCGATCTTCATGCGCGTTCACTTAACAGGCTTAGACCGATGAAATCAACCAGTATCGCCATATCAATTATTTTGAGCATGTTGCTTACAGGGTGTGCGACGGTACTCAATGGCACCCAGCAGGAAGTGACTATTTCGGTGGAATGCAGGCATATGACCATCCCTGCGTACTGCGAAGCAAGTAACTCTGCAGGACGGTGGCGCTTCAAGGCGCCTGGCACCATTGTTGTCAGCAAGAGCCGCAGCGATTTGCGCGTTACGTGCCAAAGCGGAACCTTTGGTGCCTACTCTGACAGCACGGCATCGGGCCCAAGCGCGGCCGTCTTGGGCAATATTGTTGCCGGTGGCCTGTTGGGCGCCGCAGTTGACTACACCACAGGGGCAGCCCTGAACTACCCGTCAAAAATTGTGGTCCCAACACCACTTTGCAGGCTGATGTAAGCCCGCAGCCAACACCCATATTGACCCTCGCAACCCCACTATTTTTATGAGAACCACCACACTTATTGCGATCTGCATATCGCTTCTCTCGGTTGTTGCGTGCGGGGGCGGGGGCAGTTGCTCTACGGGTCTTGGAGCGATCGCTAGCGGTTCGGGTGCGTGCAATACAACAGAAGTCAATACGTCTCCTGTGGCGAATGCCGGAACCGATTATGCAGTGGTGATTGGAACCAAGGTCGTCCTGGATCGAGGCAAAAGCTCCGATGCTGAAAACGACAAATTGACCTACGCATGGGCTCTGACTTCCCTACCCACCGGCAGCAAGGCCACACTGTCTTCCGCCACCGACACCACACCAAACTTCACCGCCGACCTGGCAGGAACCTACACCGCCACTCTGGTGGTCAACGACGGGCGCGTTGGCAGCAATGAAGCGAAAATCACCATTACAGCGGAAGCTGCACCGGTGGCCGATCCCGGGGCCGTTCAAAGCGTGTTAACCGGGGCCACGGTCATACTTGACGGCAGCAAGAGTTCCAGTTCCAACAACGGGAAAATGTCCTACCAATGGGTTCTGACTTCAAAACCCACTGACAGCAAGGCCACACTCCCTTCTGTCAGCGTCCCCAAGCTAAGTTTTGTCGCCGATGTGGCTGGCACCTACAGGGCCACGCTGGTCATCAATGATGGCCTGCTTGAAAGCCCACCTGCGGGCGTTACCGTGACGGCGGCGGATGTCAATGCGGCACCGGTGGCCAATGCTGGTATTTCTGGCAGTGTATTGACCGGCAGCAAGGTCACGCTTCAGGGTTCCGGCACCGATGCCAACCACAATGATGTATTGACCTACTTATGGACCTCTCTTTCGGCGCCCCACGGCAGTAACGCAGTACTGTCTAATCCCAAAGACCCCAAACCAAATTTCACAGCAGACGTTGCTGGAAACTACACCGCCACGCTGGTCGTCAACGACGGCAAACTTGACAGCAATGCCGTGCAAGTCGTCATTACTGCCACCGATATCAATGTGGCACCGGTTGCCGATGCTGGAGTTCCTCAAAACGTGTTGACTGGAAGCACCGTCCTACTCGACGGTAGAAACAGCAAAGATGTCAACAACGATTCGCTGACCTACCAATGGGCGCTGCTTTCGGTGCCCTTCGGTAGCAACGCAGTCCTAACTGCGGCCATCGAGCCTAAAGCATCTTTTAAAGCTGATTTAGATGGCGACTATGTCATCAGTCTGGTAGTCAAGGATGGCCGCCTTAACAGCAACCCTGCGCAAGTTACCGTCACGGCAGCAACTGTCAACGTGGCACCCGTAGCCAATGCCGGGCTTGCCCAAAGCGTGTTGACTGGCAGCAAGGTCACACTGGACGGCAGCAAGAGCACCGACGCTAACAACGATACCTTGACCTACAGATGGACTCTTCTTTCAGTTCCCGGCGGTAGCACCGCTACACTTTCTTCGTCCGCCGACTCCAAGCCAACATTCATCGCCAACGTGGCTGGAACCTATGTAGCCAATCTGATCGTCAACGATGGCCAGGTGAACAGCGCGGCCCAGCAAGTTACTGTTGCCGCAGCAATTATCAACGCGGCACCGGTGGCCAATGCCGGGCTACCTCAAAACGTGCTCACCGGCAGCAGCGTCACACTTGACGGTACCAAGAGCACCGATGCCAACAAAGATCTATTGACCTACAAATGGGTGCTACTTTCAAAGCCGCCCGGCAGCACAGCACAGTTGTCTTCAGATACCGCCGCCAAACCCACACTCACCACAGACGCGGCTGGAACCTATGTGATCAGCCTGGTAGTCAACGACGGCAAAGACACCAGCGGGCTGGTTGCCACTTCGATCACTGCAACTGTGGGTAACGCCGCGCCCGTGGCAGACCCTGGAGAAAACAAAATCGTTGCAAAGGGAGCCCTTGTAACACTTGATGGAAGTGGCAGCAGCGACGCCAACCACGATGTCCTGACCTACAGGTGGACACTGCTCGCCAAACCAACCAACAGCACGGCGGTGCTGTCTTCAACCTCAGCAGCCAAACCAACGTTCACAGCCGATTTGCCCGGCACCTATGTCGCCAGTCTGGTGGTGAACGACGGCAAGGACAATAGCGCAGCCGTTTCGGTGGCCGTCACATCCAATGCAGCTCCGGTGGCCGTGCCGGGACTTGATCAAACCGTCAAAAAAGGTGCACTGGTCAAACTTGACGGCAGCAAGAGCACCGATGCCAACAACGATACGCTGACCTACAGATGGGAACTGATGTTGAAACCCGTCAACAGCGTCGCGTCTCTGTCCTCCAATAAAGACGCGATGCCAACGTTCACGGCCGATCTGCCGGGCGACTATGGCGTTACCCTCATCGTCAACGACGGCACCGTTGACAGCGACGTTGCCATCGTCAAAGTTACCGCCACTGCCAACTGATCCCGGCCAACGACAAGGGTTGTGGCACCTATTTTCGCAAACAAAAAAGCCACCTTGCGGCGGCCTGCTTGTGACATTAACTACTAGATTCAATGAAGAAAATTTGGTAGGCGCAATTGGACTCGAACCAACGACCCCCACCATGTCAAGGTGGTGCTCTAACCAGCTGAGCT
>CAIYNH010000610.1 GCA_903927495.1 uncultured beta proteobacterium | reverse complement strand
GGTGTTAAATGAGCTGGCCCGGCGCTTGATGCCATGCACGATGTAGCCTTTTTCCAGCAAAAATTCAGCTAGGTAGGAGCCGTCTTGGCCGGTGATGCCGGTGATCAAAGCAACCTTTGCTTGCTTTGCAGTGCCGGGAGCTGAGTGCTGGGTGCTGAGTGTGGGCATGGGTGTGATATTGATTTGATAGCTGCTTGCGCTTGTTTGGCGGGCGTTAGAGGCTGTTTTTGTTAAATAGTTTGACCGGCAATGTAAAGCGTATCGGGCGACATGTCGATGTCATCAGTCCATTGAACGGTGCCATTGGCTACGTGTGCAAAAGCGAACCTGCCAGGCTCGCTGAATTGGCTAAACGCAGGATATTGCAAATACGGCAACATTGAAAAGTGTTTGCAAACACCATCGGCAAAGGTGACCAACAGTTCAAAGTTGGCTTGGGTTTTAACTTCTGTGACATCAGGGGTCATGGTGAAATCCTCAGGTCTTAACGCAATGGGTTAATTTTGTACGGGGTTTCACCGCTGGATGCCAGTGCCCAGTCGGCCATGAGTTCGTCCGCATGCCGTGCAATCCAAGCCTGCACCAACATCATTCTTTGGGTGCTGCTCATGGATTGGATTTCGCGTGTTCGGCGGGCGTCGGCTGGTCAGCATCAAGCTGCAGCGCTTCAATTTCACCCCGCAGCTTTTCATATTCAGCCATTTTGCATTGCAAGAAGCGCCGGGTCAGCACCGCCTTTTCAACCACACCTGTGGGCGTGAGCAGGTAGGCGTAACTCAGTTTGTCAGGGTTATTGCTGAAGTTCCCCATTTTGATCCAGCCTTTTTCCACCAAGGCTTTGAGGCAGAAGTTGATGGTGCTGACGTTGATGCCAACTTCTTTGGCCAGAGTGCGTTGGGTCACGCCAGGGTTTTCCTGGAGCAGCTTGAGCGTCCAAAATTGAGTTTCGTCGTTAGCGGTCTGGCGGCGGGTGGGCATCGGTTGAGTAGGGTGTGGCAAGTGCTGGGCGCTGAAAATGCAGATTCTGAATAGCTACCGTAGCCAGTGATCGCCCAAATGAACGTGTGACAGATTGGCCGGTAACGCGCTGTTGTTTTATTTTTAAACAATTTTAGCCAAGGATTTTCCCAATTTGGTGCGATGCAAAAAATATTTGCATGTCGAACAAACGCCATATCCTTTTGCCCCTGCGTAATGAGCAGCGCTGCGCCCTGTTGCTACTGCACCACCTCTTCCATACTGACGGTGTTGGCCACCAACTCCAGGTGGCTCAAAATTTCTGGCTCTTTTCTTTCGATGTAGCTTATGACGGCCGCGTTGGCCAGTAGCTTGGTCAAGTAGCCTTTGGCCACCACCAAATTGAGTAGGTCTGAGCCGTGAAGTAACTCAAAAACATCAACCTTCGCGTCACGCCCGGCCCTGCTGAATCTGCACCATTCAATCATTGAATCCCCACCCAATCCTTGCAGGACTGAGCCTTTGCCAGTACCGGCGGGGCAACACGTCGAACGGTTTTCGCACTAGAAGCACCAAGTACCTTCTTTTTGGCCCACTTTGGAATCTTAGGCCAGCTTGGAGATCAGCGCCGACAGCGCCGCCCGCCCTACCGGCTTGGGCACTGTTCCGAGTAAGGTGAAGCGGCGCAATTTGGCCACCATCGACGCAGCATGCATCACATCGTCGCTCTGCCCCGACACAATAATCAGCGCACCAGAATAGCCCACCTTGGTCAGCGACTCCATGAATTTGAAACCGTCCATGCCCGGCATATGCAAATCGAGCAGCATCAGGTTAAAACGTTGCTGACCACCGGACAATACTTGCAAGGCCTGCTCCCCGCTATTTGCCTGGGTGATATCCGACAGCCCCAAACCTTGCAGAATGCCGGAGATCATTTCCAGCTGAAACGAATCGTCGTCAACCAGCAAAACCTTGAGCGCAGTGCGGCTGAGGGGTGGGGTGGATTGGATGCTTTGGGTATTCATAGTGAAATGGACTCACCGGGTGGTGCGTTGATAAAGTTGGTCATCCATGGTGGATGTTTGATCCAGTGCGTCAAGCCAATCGTGCGAGGTTGGCAAGGGCTGCGTTTGCGACTGCGCCAGGGTTTGCTGCATGAGCGTCATGTTGTTGTTCAGACCGACCAGTATTTGCGACACCCTATCCTGGAATTGCATCGCCATCAGCAGTTGTTCGACTTCATGGCGCACCACCATGCCGTGACTATGCATTGACTCGGCAGAGGCACCCATCTTGCGAACATGGCTGAGCACGTGCTCTACCAACTCGCCCGACAGCGATACGGCGCGCTTATCCTCAACCGTGGCCGCCTCGGCGCTGGTCATGGTGGTATTCATGATGGTAGCTATTTGCACCACCCTTTGACCAATGCGCGTGCCGGTTTCTGCCGAACGCTGCGACAGCATGCGCACCTCAGATGCCACCACGGCAAACCCGCGCCCGGACTCACCTGCGCGCGCGGCCTCAATGGCGGCGTTGAGGGCTAGCAGATTGGTTTGAGCCGCAATACTGCGCACCTCGGAGGCCATAGTCTGCAATTCCAGGGTTTCTTTGGCCAGATTGCGAATATTGACCAGCAGGGCATCCTTGCTGTCAATCACATTGGTCAGAGACAACACCACCGGCTGCAACTCGCGCTCGCATAGATCCAAAAGGCTAATAGTTTTACTGGTGTCGCTAGTGCCACTGGCGTGGGCACCGCCAATGCCTGCCAGGTCAAACTGATCCAGCACAGTGCCGAAACTGGTGGTCAGTTGCACCACTGCGCCTTCGGTTTGTGACTGCACGGTTTCCACGTGGTGCTGCCAGGCCCCGAGCACGTCTTGCAGCAGCACGCTCAACTCTTGCACCGACAGGCGGGCCAATTCCTGCGCGTCTTCCTGAGCATGATGTGTGCTTGCGTTGGCCGCCCGCACTTGCGCCACCAGCCAGCCCACTGTGGCAAAAGACAACACGCTGACACCCGCTGTAGACACCCACGTCACCCAGGACTCGCCATTCCACAATGGCAAGCTGGCAACAAATGTGATAAAAATTGGGGCCAGCAACCACACCAGCACCGATGGGTTTTGTCGTGCTGCTGTGTTGGCTTGGTGAGCAGAATCAGGAATCATGCTTGAAAGGTCTTTCGGGCAATGCGCCTGTTGGTCTTTTAAATCGGGGAGATCATTGTATTTTTAATGCGCTTTGAGTCTGATAGTATGCCAAATTACTTAATAAGAAGACGGTAACACAACATGAAAATATATGTCTTCGGCAAGTTCAGCTTCCCGGGTATCGATAACAATTACATTGGGTGTGCTGTGATTGGTGCCATATTGCAGACTTTGCCCAATTAATGGAGTTTCGTGTGAACAATCTTTGCATAAATCCGGTGACGGCAGACGTGTCCACAGCGGACCCGATCAACATCTGGTTGCACTTGCCGTTCACATTACGCTGAGCAGCCATGTACGACAACCTAATTTTAGTGGTCGATGACGACGAGTTTCAGTTGGAGCTGCTCCAGCTGCAACTTGCCGCATTAGGTCATGGCGAGGTACTTTTGGCCACGGGTGGCGACGAGGCACTGGCCCAGTTTGAGCGTCACGGCACGCAAATAAGCGTCATCATCAGTGACCTGTCGATGCCCGGCATGGATGGCTTAGTGCTGATGCGCCATCTGGCGCAGCGGGGGTTTTCGGCATCGTTTATTCTTTTATCAGGCGCGACCGACGAAATATTGAGCAGCGCCGCTGGCCTGGCGCAAGCGCATCACCTTGATTTGCTGGGCGTGATGAGCAAGCCCTGCGCGCCGGAGCGCCTGCGCGAGTTGTTAATAGCGCGCCAACCACGCAGTGTTGGCCTGAGCGCCAAGCGGATCGAGGCGGCACTGACGCCCCAGCGCCTGACACAAGCCCTGACTGCAGATGAATTCATTCCCTGGTACCAGCCCAAGGTCGATATTCATAGCGGAGAAACTGTCAGTGTGGAAGCATTGGCGCGCTGGCCTGTGGAGGCAGGCGGCATGATCGGGCCGGGCCGCTTTGTGCCCGCCATCGAAGCCGCGGGCCTGGCCGATGAACTGTTTTTTGCCGTGGTCCGTGGTGTACTGGCTGATCTGGCGAGTTGGCGTGGCCAGGGCATCATGATCAAGGCAGCCATCAATATGTCGATGGACACGGCGCTCAACCTGGCCATACCCGAGCAATTGCTGCGACTGGTGCAGACCAGCGGTCTGCACCCTGCGGATCTGATCATTGAGGTCACCGAGAGCAAACTGATGGTTGAGCGAACTCTGGCCATGGAGACGCTCACCCGCCTCTCGCTGATGGGGTTTGTGCT
>CAIYNH010000609.1 GCA_903927495.1 uncultured beta proteobacterium | reverse complement strand
TCTTGGCGCAGGAACAGGTGCCGCAGGGGCTGCCGGCTTTACTGCAGAATTAGTAGCGCCTTGTGCAGGTCCAGCGGGCGCTGCAGACCGTTGCGTTACGTTACTGGACTGCTGTCCAATCGACTTGCCGCCGCCAAAACGTTTAGCCGCTTCAGCGTGCCCCGCCACCAAAGCCAGACACATCATCACCACCCAAAGCCAACTTTTCATACTATCTCCATCTCTTCTTGAATTTATAAAACAAACCGCTATCAAATCAACTCAGCACTTGATTCCAACGTGCAAGGCTACCAGACCTCCCGTCAGGTTGTGGTAATCCACATGCCCAAAGCCATTAGCCTTCATCAGGGATTTGAGTTGCTCCTGATCCGGATGCATCCGGATCGACTCGGCCAAATACTGGTAGCTTGACGCATCGCCCGCCACCCATTCACCCAACTTAGGCAGTACCTTGAATGAATACCAGTCATAGGCCTTGGCCAGGGGTTTGGCCACTTTGGAGAACTCCAGCACCAGCAACTTGCCACCGGGCTTGAGGACCCGGTTCATTTCAGCCAAGGCGACATCTTTATGCGTCATGTTGCGCAAACCAAAGGCCACGCTGACCAGGTCAAAGTGCTGATCTGGAAATGGTAATTTTTCTGCGTCGCAGACGGCCGTGGCCAGCACCACGCCCGCATCCACCAGACGATCGCGACCAGTGCGCAGCATGGCTTCATTGATATCGGTATGCACCACCCGCCCGCTTTTACCGACTTTTTTCGCAAATGCCAACGCCAGATCACCGGTGCCACCGGCAATATCAAGCACCTGGTCACCCTCGTGAATGTTGGCAACTGTCACGGTATAGGCTTTCCAGAGCCGATGCAAGCCCATCGACATCATGTCGTTCATCAAATCGTATTTGGGCGCAACCGAGTCAAAAACGCCCTTGACGTGACTGGCTTTTTCAGCCTCGTTGACCGTCTTGTAGCCAAAATGTGTTGTATTCATGGTGGGAATGTTAACGGTGAACACGGCTACCGCAAGCACATGCCCGGAGTGGCCGTGAGGGTTTGTCGCAAATATATGTTAAAAAACAGTCCGCAGGCTTACCTGTAAAGCATGCGCTACTATCATTCATGTAGCTAGAGCGAAAAGGAAGATGGATTAGTGCACCTGTGCCCGCCTTGCAGGCTGCACCTTGACCGCATCAAAACTGCATTTTTTTCAGTTGGTGTCAGAATAGTGCAAGCCCTGCCCCTGCCCCGATGGCGAACACCTTCGTTCATTCCTTTAACCACCAAACCTTGATCTTGAGACGAGATGCAATTTAATTCCTTAGGCATCCCTCGCTAGCGCTCACTCTGGGCCCGATCGGACATGGCGCTGGGAGCAGTTGCAATGCAGTTGCACCTGGAACAGCGACCGGTGCTCTCGGGTCTGTTCAATGGTGGCATGCTGGCCTACCGGTTGTCCGAGGTGTTGCCCTCATGCACCGAGAACGCCACCGGACCGCCCCGATCATCGGTGAGTAGGCCGCAGTTGACTTGCAGGGTGCCACGCTTGCCGTCACGGTTGTAGGCCAACTTGGCCAAGCGACAGTGCGAGCCCTCAAAGTAGCTCGACGAGAGGTCACCTATTGCAACGAACGATTCAGCATGTTCAGTGGCTAATCCCGTGACGAAGTGATGGGGCAAAATCACACGATCGTGAATTCCGGGTTCCACCCTAGCAGCTACTTCAAGAGCATGTACGACACGATCTGCAGTGGACGGGTCTGGCATGGTGAGATCTGCAACCGGGTTAAGGATGGCCACCTGTATGGGGTCGACAGCACGATGGGATCGGCAGCCTTGTTGGGTCGGAGCACTGCGCTTGGGCCTCCTGTGCCGAGCGATGGAAACAGCCGGTCGCGCTGGCGATGTTGCGGCATGTCGGGAACTGGTTGAAGAATCAGTAGCGGCATTTTCGGCGGCACAGACAGCAATCGAAAAGCATATGGATCTTTCGGTAGAGTCGAAGCGAGGCGCGGTAATCTAATGTCTCGCACTGGACTAGACCCCGATGCCACACTCCGCTCGTCGAACCGGACTCGCGGATTTCTGGAATAAGAGGTGGTCGACCACCTCTTATGCCAGACTTGGTCAAGTGCGGATCTGTGCGGGGGCTGATGGGTAATGGGTGTCTATACCGCGATTGGTAGAGCCACCCATTGGTTGGCCAGGGCGTGGATGGCGATTCGATTCTGAAATACAGTTTCGAGCGCACGGTGCGTGGCAGGTTCGGCACTGGGTCCTTGGTGGGCAATGCGGCCTGCAGACATCACCACCATGTGATCGGCGTGCAGGGCCATAGAAATTTCGTGCAGCACACTGACGACGGTGTTGCCTTGCTCAACCAGTTGACGTACCACGCTTAGCCAGTCAGCCTGATGTGGTGGATCCAGATTCGCCAGGGGTTCATCCATTAGCAATACCTGGGCTTGCACAGCCAAGGCTCGTGCCAGTAGCACACGCTGACGCTCGCCACCAGAGAGTTGCCCAAGCGTGCGACCACACCAGTCCCATGCTTGGGTGCTGCGGAGCGCATGTTCGACCGCTGCGCGGTCTTGCGCGCTGGGAGTTGCCAGCCAGGACTGGTGCGGCAACCGGCCAAGCATGACCACGTCCCACACAGTCAGGTCGTCGGCGCTAGTCTCGTTTTGGCCAAGCCAGGACAGTTGCCGCGCACGGACCCTGCCTGGCACGCTGGCCAGTGGTTGACCTAGCAGCATGACCTGCCCAGTGTGTTCGAGAAGGCCGGCAAGGACTTTCAGCAAAGTGGATTTGCCTGCGCCGTTGGGGCCCACGATACTGGTCCATTGCCCTTGTGGCAAGCCCAGATTGATGTTGTGAAGGATTTCAGTATTTCCGAGTCTGGCGCTTACGGATATTGCATTGATAGCTATATTTTGCATAGCAAATTTCAAAACAAAATTTTGGAAAATTGGCACAAGCTTATCGTTTCAATGCCATACCGTGATGCCATAGAGATTGCTGACATCACAGCCCACTCCCGGCATTGCCGTGTGTTTTGAGGTGCATCAGCCACAATAAATAGCCCCCGCCAAGCACTGCAGTGAGCACACCCACTGGGAGTTCCTGCGGTGCAATCAGCCAGCGCGCCAGCGTGTCGGCAGCCATCAACAGCACACCTCCCATCAGGCTCGATAACAAAGTTAGTCTGGCATGGGTGGTTTTGACTACCGAACGTACCAAATGCGGTGCCGCCAACCCGACAAATGCAATCAGCCCGGTTTGTGCCACGGCAGTCCCTGTGGC
>CAIYNH010000608.1 GCA_903927495.1 uncultured beta proteobacterium | reverse complement strand
CCGGGCATGGACGGCATCGAACTGGCACGGGCCCTGCGCCGTGACCACCGTTTTGATACCACCCGTCTGGTCATGTTGACTGCCCATGACCAGCGCGATCTGCATGAGCGTGCCTTGGCAGCTGGCTTTGCGGCCTGCTTGCCAAAACCAATCCGGCAGTCCCAACTGTTTGACAGTCTGGCGGATCGCCCTGATGACTCAGGCGATGCCGTCGCCAAAGACCTGCTGGAACTAACACAACTTTCCACCCCAAATCCCCTCAATACACTGGAAAATCGACTCCTCATTTTGTTGGCTGAAGATAACCTGATCAACCAGAAAGTGGCACAGCTTCAGATCAACAAGTTAGGCTACGCCTTGCATATCGTCAGCAACGGACAAGAAGCGGTGCAAGCCGTAGAGGCCGCAGTAGCGCGCCAGGTCAACGCCTACGCAGCCGTGTTGATGGACTGCCAGATGCCCATTCTTGACGGGTTTGAAGCCACCGCCCTGATTCGCAAAGGTGAACGGGACAATGGTCAGCATATCCCGATCATCGCCATGACCGCGAATGCGATGCAGGGCGACCGTGAGCGTTGTCTGGCCGCTGGCATGGACGATTACCTCAGCAAACCCATCAAGCCAGAACAACTTCGAAGCTTGCTCGAGCAGTGGGCGGGTACTGCCATGGGAATGCAGCAACCGGTACGCATGGTTGAAGCACTGGCAGAAATCGAAATAACTTCTGTCATCCAACATTCGGGCGCAGACATCAACTTTGAGCTGCTGAGTGACTACTTTGGCGACGACCCCGAAACCATCACCAAATTGCTGACACTTTTTGAGAGTAGCACCGCCAAACTGTTGGACTTGTTGGCGCTGGCAGTGGCCCAGCAGGATGCTGATGTTGTCGCCAAACTGGCTCATGAACTCAAGGGCTCAGGCGGCAATATAGGCATTGAACGTATGGCATTTGTCGCCGCTGATCTCGAAACCGCAGCGCAAGAGGCGCAATGGCAGCAAGTGGATGCGCTGTGCAGTGAACTCAAGCTGGCTTTTGAGGCCGTCAAGCGGGCCATCGCCAAGGCTTGAATCAAGCGACTGTGCGCTGACGTACAGCTTCGTAAAGGCACACTCCACTGGCCACCGATACATTCAGGCTCTCTACCGCACCACGCATCGGGATGCTGACCAGTTGGTCGCAGGTCTTGGCGGTGAGTGCTCGCATGCCATCGCCCTCAGCCCCCAGCACCAGTGCAATCGGGCCTTTCAGGTTTGCTTGGTACAGCGTTCTGGGTGCTATATCGCTGGTACCAATGATCCAAATGTTACGTTCCTTAAGCTCGTTCAAGGTACGTGCCAGGTTAGTCACCATGAAATACGGTACGGTTTCGGCTGCACCGCTGGCTACTTTGGCGACCGTGGCATTGATGCCCGCTGCGTGATCCTTGGGCGCGATGACTGCGTGGACACCGGCACCGTCGGCCACCCGCAGACAGGCACCCAGGTTGTGTGGGTCGGTGACACCATCAAGCACCAGAATCAAGGGTTGCACCCGCACATTGGCCGGTAAGTGGGACTGGGAGGCTTCAAGTTGCTCCAGTAATTCATCGAGCGATGTCACCTGGGTGAGTTCATGAACCCTGGCCGCCACGCCCTGGTGTCCATGACTGCCACACAACTTGGCCAGGCGCATGCCATCGGCTTCGATCAGGCGTACACCCGCCTCCGCTACCCGCTCGACGAACTGACGCATGCGTGCGTCGCGGCGAGTTGGGTCGATGTAAATTTCGACGATGGATTTGGGTGTGGTCTTCAGGCGCACACCCACGGCATGAAAGCCGAACAGGACTTTGGGATTGGACATAGGCCGCCATTATCGCGGCTGACGCTAATGCCCGAAATCCCTTAACCGGTTAAGCCTTGAACCTGGAAGTGACCTCAGCAACGCGCTGGCCAAACAATCGTGCCGTTTCCAAATCACCGGGCAGCATTTCTGCAGGGGTTGAATCCGAGGGTGACTGGGCCATGGCACCTGCCGATGAACCTACAAAATTGATGTCGTTGCGTTGCGCTGCCTTGGCGTTGCTGGGCATCATGCCCGTGCCGACCCAAATGCCGCTTTGTTGCATGGCCAGGGTAAACAAATAGTGCAATGTGGACAGCTTGTCGCCATTCATGGTGGCGCTGTTGTCCGGGACCCTGACGATCAGGTTGGCCCCTATTTCGGTCCGTTTTGTATCCGTATTCTCAATGGCCTGGAATTTCCGCTGTTCCTTGGGACTGATAAAGGTCACGGCAATGCCAGATGCAGCTGCACGGGCGGTACGCCCGATACGGTGAATATAATCCTCGGCATCATGGGGCACATCGTAATTGATCACCATGTCGATATTTTCGATATCGATGCCGCGCGAAACTATATCGGTTGCCACCAGAACGTTCAGCGATTTATTCCTGAAACGGTTAAGCACCTCTTCCCTTTCCTTCTGTTCCAGGTCCGAATGAGATCGG
>CAIYNH010000607.1 GCA_903927495.1 uncultured beta proteobacterium | reverse complement strand
TAGTTGAACCATCAACACATGCCTCAGATAAACATGGTGCATCAATCACAGTCGATTTACCCGCGCCATTGGGACCAATCAAGCCGTGAATCTGTCCACGTCTGAGCGCCAATGAAATGCCGTCCACAGCTCTGACACCACCGTAATGGATGGCGACATCTTGCGCATCCAGAACCAGTTCACTCGTCGAAGTGCTCATTCATTGCCCCAAGGTCTTGCTAAGCGAGCCCGGGGCGGTCTGCCCCTGAACCAATTTCGCCAGCGCCCCGGCTATGCCGGAAGGTAAAAAAACAATCACAGTGATCAAGGCAGTGCCGAAGATGGCCATCCAGTGGTTGGCATAGTTGCCCAGAACGTCCTTGGCCAAAAAATACACCACAGCACCCAAGGCTGGGCCCCACAACACCTTGTGCCCGCCCACCACCACCATCATCAGAGCCACCCCCGACAAGCTCCAATGCAGGTTCTCGGGGGACACAAAGCCGGTATTCAACGCTGACAGCAAGCCCGCAATGCAGGTCACTGTGGCAGACAAGGCATAAATTGCGGCCCTCGGCAGCAAAGTGCGAATCCCAATAAACCTGGCCCGCTCTTCGTTGTCTCGCACTGCTTCGGTAATGCTGCCAAAGCGCGTACTGAGCAGCAGCGTCAGCAACAACAACACTGCAACCATGGTTACCCAGCAAATTAGGAACATTGTTGCGGGTTTGACCAGTTGCGACTGGGCCAAGCCAAATAGCGTTGCTGGCCACTCTATGCTCATGCCGTCGGCGCCACCGGTGAGTCCACGCGAGCGCGTGGCAGTCAGGTAGAACATTTGGCCAATGGCCAGGGTCAACATGCCAAAGGCAACCCCCGGTACGCGCACGATCACCAAGCCCATGACAAATGCCATCAGCGCAACACCGGCCATGGTGGCAAAGATGGCGGCTTCGGCCGGCATGACTTTAAGCTGTAGCAGTACACCAACCGCATAGCCGCCAACACCAAAGAACAAGGCATGACCAAAACTAACCATGCCGTTTTGCCGGAGCAACAAGCCGACTCCAATGGCAAATACGGCATAAATGATGGCTTGCGTGAGCAAAGACAAAAAGTTACTGGAACTCACTAACTGCATCACCGCCACACCAAAAACCAAAGCGATCACGGTGCTCAAACTGATTCGTTGAATAGACATTTCTGACTCTTTTCAAGTACGGCTGCCGGCAAACCCGGCGGGTTTCCAGATCAGGATGCCAACCATCAAGCCAAAAGGCAAAAGCGCCGCAGCGTCGGACAAATACACCGCACCCAACGCCTGAATCATTCCCAACACCATCGCTGCGATGAAAGCGCCAGCCAATGAACCCAGACCGCCGATCACCACCACCACGAAGGAGTCGATGATCACGTCACTGCTCATAGATGGAGACAATGACAAAAACGGCGCTGCAACCACACCTGCCAAACCCGCCAGCGCAGTGCCCAGACCCACCACACCCGCACTGAGCACATCGGTATTCACACCCTGCATGGCCGTGGTGGTGGGGTCGGTGCTGGCAGCGCGCACAAACAAACCAATCTTGGAATAGCGCAGCCACAAACTCAGACCCAGGGCAACCAACGCACCGACACCGATCACAGCAACGCGGTAGGCCGGAACCGGTGTCCCCAACAGGTCTATAGTGGTATTGAGGGCCTGCGGCGCGGACATCGAAAAATTACTCTTTCCCCATACCGTCAGAACAAAATCTTCGATAATCAAAAGCAGACCAAAGGTGACAAGGACCACACTCAGGGGATCGCGATCTTGCAAAAGTCGAAAGCCGTAGCGATCAAGCAGCACCCCTAATATCGCCATAATGGCTGGAGCCGCTACTAAGGCGACCCAGAAATTGCTGTAAGCGGCAATCGAGTACCCAATATAAGCGCCCAGCATATACAGCGAGCCATGTGCGAAATTCACCACTCGCCGCAGGCCATAGATCAAAGCCAGCCCGGAGCACATCACGATCAGCAATGCGCCGTAAACCAGGCCATTGAATAGGTTAATGGTTAACACCGTTAAGTTCCTCGTTGATTTGAATGGATCATGCTGGCACCGGGTCTTCAAGGCGACGCAGCGCTGACTCAGGTGCGCCAAAGGCGGTCCACCCGCCGTCCACCGGCAGTACCGCTCCAGTGATGTAGCTGGCCCTGTGGGAGCCCAAAAAAAGAATGGCTTCGGCAATTTCTGCAGGCTCTGCCATCCGCCCCAAGGGGGTTCGGTGGACGATTCCCTTGGCATCCAGCGCACCTTTGCGTTCGAGCTCAGTAATCAGTGCGGTGCGCACATAGCCGGGTGCTACAGCGTTCACACGAATGCCATCCCGCGCCCATTCGCTGGCCATGGCGCGAGTCATGCCCACGATGCCGGCCTTGGCTGCGCTGTAAGCATTGCGTGTTGGCAGACCCGTAGTGCTGGCAATGGAGCCGAGATTGACGATGCTTACACGCTCACCGGATGGGCCCATCGGAATCTTCAACATGCCAGCGACAACTGCTTGGCTCATCAAAAAAGTGCCACGCAAATGAACCGCCAGGACGCGGTCAAAAGCCTCTAGGTTTTGCTGCACAGTAGGCCCGGTCTGATCGCCAATACCCGCGTTGTTGACCAAGACATCGACACGACCCAAAGTTGCAAACACGCAGGACACCGCTGCCGCCACGCTGGCCTCGCTGGCCACGTCACAGCCCAGACCAAGGTGCGATAGCCCCAACTCGCTGGCGCGCGCCAGCACCGCCTCGGCAAGCATATCCAGCAGCGCCACGCAGAAGCCATCTTGTGCCAAGCGCTGAGCAGTAGCCCAACCAATGCCATTGGCTGCTCCTGTGACGATCGCTACTCTTTTCATCGGTTCATCCAATGGGATCTCCTTCATGGCATATGCTGCGCTGCTGCTGTTAGCCTTGTATCAAAGGCAATCAAATTTTGATTCGGTCGGCCTTGATTGAATCGACAATTCAGGCTAGGAATAGGACGATTCGTGCACGCAATGGTCAGTGTTTTCCCTAGGAAAAATTCATTAGTAGGACGGATGAATGGCTCGCCTTGCGTTCTCACGCACTGGCAGCCAGGCCTTTTGCAGCATCGCGTAACCTGAACTTTTGCAGTTTTCCGCTGGGTGTCTTGGGCAAATCTTCCATGATCTCCAGCCGTTCGGGATGGTACTGGCGAGTAACTTGATGCTCGGAAAGGTAGTGACTCATCTCCTCCAGGCTGAAGCTATGACCCGGCTTGACTGTGACAAAAGCGCAGGCTCTTTCGCCAAGCCGTGCATCCGGAATACCTACGATGGCCACCATCGCGACCGCCGGGTGTTTGTAAAGCAAGTTTTCAATCTCGAGAACTGGAATGTTTTCACCACCCCGGATAATGATGTCCTTGCTGCGACCGTTAATCCGCACATAACCTTCTGCATCCAGAAAAGCCAGATCACCGGTGTCAAACCATCCCTGCGCATCGGTGGCATTGAGATGTGGGCGCTTGAGATAGCCCGCAAACATGGAACTTCCACGGGCATACAGTTTGCCGGTTTCGCCTTTGGGCAAAATTTCGCCTTCCAATCCTGCCACTTTCAGTTCAATGCCGGGTACAGGGCGACCATCTGTGCTGCCTGATTTTTGATTGGTACGATTGGGTTCGGTAATGGTGACAGCGCCACACTCAGTCATGCCCCAGGCCGAACTCACAGCCAAACCGAGCATTTTTCGGGCCCGCTCAATCAGTACCGGCGGAATTGGCGCACCCGCACAACAGAAATTGGCAAACTGCTCCGACACCGGTCCGCCCGCCTCCGCGGCAGCGCACAGGTCAGCAACAAACGGGCTCGAAGCCATGCTGAAGCTAATGTTTTCGTCACGAATCAGTTCAAGTGCCTGGCGCGGTTCCCAAATGTCTTGCAACACGGTGGTGGCGTTGAGAATCAAGGGAATCATCGCCAGATAGCCAAACCCGGTCAGATGTGCCATCGGCGATGCACCCAAAATCACATCTTTTTGCGTCAAACCGTAGGTTTCGATAAAAGCGTGCAAATTGGCAAACAAGGTGTTCGAGGTGTGCATGACCCCTTTGGGTTCGCCCGTGGTGCCCGAGGTGTACATCAGCAATGCCACATCATCAGGCGAGAGCGTCTGTGCCTGAAAAACCGGTGTATCGTCACGTAGCAACATCGCGTCGAAACTGTTGGCACCCGCTCCATTCAGCACCACGAGATGCTGCAGATAAGGCAAATCGCCACGCATTCCATTAGCCATCGCCTCATAGTCGAAACCCTTGTAGCTCTTGGGCACGATGAAAACCTTGGACTCACCAAAGTCGAGCATGAACTTTAGCTCGCGTTGGCGGAAGATCGGCATGATCGGGTTGGCCACTGCGCCAATGCGCGCGCAAGCCAAAGCCAAGGCAATGAACTCCCACCAATTGGGCAACTGCCAGCTCACCACATCACTGTGCCCAATACCCAGTGCAACCAGTCCACGAGCGATTCGATCCACTTGCTGATCAAGCGCCTGATAACTTAGCCGCGAAACCTGGGTTCCATCACTGCGATGAGCTACCACAGCCACATGCTGAGGGCAGTTTTGTAGCGCTTGCGTCATAAAAAAGTTGATCGTCTGGTGCCGCCAGAAACCTGCATCAGTCATTGTTTTCTGACGCGCAGAAATAAGAACGGGATCAAATTGCATAAGGTGTCTCCTCTAATCTTTGGATGCGGTTTAGCCGTAATGAATTCTCATGATAAAAATCCAATATACGCAATGTATTGCTA
>CAIYNH010000606.1 GCA_903927495.1 uncultured beta proteobacterium | reverse complement strand
CCCTGAATATTTACCTACAAGAGGCTTTTGATGCGGGCGGAGCCAACCGCTCGGATACCAGTCCCACGGCCGCGCGAGCCCGCGAACAGCTTGAGCGTGGCGTCATCGAGTACGGCAACGCCATCAAGGATTTGGCTGCCGGCAACATTTTCCCGGGTGACATGCTGTGGAAAAATTTTGGCATCACCCGACATGGAAAAGTGGTCTTTTACGACTATGACGAGATCGAGTACATCACCGAGTGCAAGTTTCGCAAGGTGCCTGCGGCCCGCTGCGAAGAAGATGAAATGTCAGGCGAAGTCTGGTACAGCGTTGGTCCGCACGACGTTTTCCCCGAAACCTTTGGCCCGTTTTTACTTGGAAATCCGGTGGTGCGCGAGGTGTTCATGAAACACCACGCCAACTTGCTGGAGGCTTCTTTCTGGCAAAAAAACAAGGACCGCATTCTGGAAGGCCATATGTTTGATGTTTTTCCATACCACCAGAGCCAGCGTTTTTATCCGGAGCGGAGCCATTCAGAATTACCGGATTCGATCTGATTTGCTATCTATTATGTAGCGACTTGTGCTTACTGCATAAGCGCTGTGACCATTTTTTATCAAAGGAGTTGAAATGTCTGAAGAAATTGTAATCGTCAGTGCCGCCCGTACCCCCATGGGTAGTTTTCAGGGTGATTTTTCCAGCCTTGCGGCGCATGACCTGGGGGGTGTAGCCATCCGGGCCGCTGTAGCGCGCGCCGGAGTTAGTCCTGAGTTGGTCAACGAAGTAATTTTTGGCAACTGCCTGATGGCCGGCCAAGGTCAGGCCCCGGCGCGGCAGGCTGCACTCAAAGGTGGCTTGCCTTTGTCAGCCGGTGCCGTCACCTTATCCAAAATGTGCGGCTCCGCCATGCGCGCAGCAATGTTTGCCCACGACATGCTGCTGGCAGGCAGTGCCGAGGTGCTGGTCGCCGGCGGCATGGAGAGCATGACCAATGCGCCTTACCTGCTGCCCAAGGCGCGCGGCGGCTACCGGATTGGCCACGACCGCATTTTTGACCACATGATGCTCGACGGCCTGGAAGACGCTTATGAGCCAGGCCGCTCCATGGGCACCTTCGGCGAAGACTGCGCCGCCAAATACGGATTCACCCGTGCGCAACAAGATAATTTCGCTACAACCAGTGTGCAGCGGGCGCAGGCAGCTACCAAATCAGGAGCTTTTGCAGCGGAAATTGCACCCGTAACCGTCAAAACTCGCGCCGGAGAAACCGTGATTTCTATCGACGAAGGCCCGGGCAAGGTCAAGCTTGACAAGATCACCTCACTCAAGCCGGCCTTCAAGAAAGACGGCACGATCACCGCCGCCAGCAGTTCCAGCATCAACGATGGCGCTGCCGCACTGGTGATGATGCGCGCCTCCACGGCGGCCAAGTTGGGTCTGAAACCGCTGGCACGACTGGTATCGCACGCCGTTCACGCACAAGAACCCAACTGGTTCGCCACCGCGCCGGTGGGCTCGGTCAATAAGGCACTGGCCAAAGCCGGCTGGGCGGTGCAGGATGTCGATTTATGGGAAGTCAACGAAGCCTTTGCCGTGGTACCCATGGCACTGATGCATGACCTTAACCTGAGCCACGAGGTGGTTAACGTCAATGGTGGTGCCTGCGCTCTCGGCCACCCGATTGGCTGCAGCGGTGCCCGCATCATGGTGACCTTGATCCATGCACTGCAAGCGCGCGGCCTCAAAAAAGGTGTGGCCTCCCTGTGCATCGGTGGCGGCGAGGCGACCGCAGTGGCACTCGAAATGCTATAAATTACATAGCTACTAGCGCTAGCAAGACAAGCGCTAGAGCCTTATATTGAGCAAGCTGTTAGTCATTTTTCCAGAATTAACCAGAGTCAAACCATGCTACTTACCCAAGACCAGGAAATGATCCGTGACGCAGTGCGCGATTTTGCCCAAGCCGAGTTGTGGCCCAACGCCGCTCGCTGGGACAAAGAGCACCACTTTCCCAAAGATGTTCACAAAGGCCTGGCCGCGCTCGGTGCCTACGGCATTTGTGTACCTGAAGAACTCGGTGGCGCAGGGCTGGACTACCTCACCTTGGCGCTGGTCCTGGAAGAAATTGCCGCCGGAGACGGTGGCACCAGCACCGTTATCAGCGTGACCAACTGTCCGGTCAATGCCATCCTAATGAAGTTTGGCAACGCTGCACAGAAAAAACAATGGCTTGAGCCGCTGGCTCAGGGTCAGATGCTGGGTGCCTTTTGCCTGACTGAGCCGCATGTGGGCAGTGATGCCTCATCGCTCAGAACCACGGCAGTCAAAGATGGCGACGAGTACGTCATCAACGGGGTTAAGCAGTTCATCACCAGCGGCAAGCATGGTGATGTGGCCGTTGTCATCGCCGTCACCGACAAGGGTGCCGGGAAAAAAGGCATGAGTGCCTTCCTGGTTCCCACCAACGCACCGGGTTACGTGGTGGCGCGCCTGGAGGATAAATTGGGTCAGCACTCCAGCGACACGGCCCAGATCAATTTCGATGCCTGCCGTATTCCGGCCGAAAACCTGATTGGTGCCGAAGGTCAGGGTTACGGCATAGCGCTGGGTGGTTTAGAGGGCGGGCGCATTGGCATTGCAGCGCAGAGCGTGGGCATGGCGCGCAGTGCATTTGAGTGCGCACTGGCCTACTCCAAAGACCGTCAGAGCTTTGGCACAGCCATCTTCAATCACCAGGCAGTTGGCTTCAGACTTGCAGAGTGCGCTACTAAAATTGAAGCAGCACGGCAACTTATCTGGCATGCCGCCTCCTTGCGAGATGCCGGCCGGCCTTGCCTCAAAGAAGCGGCCATGGCAAAACTATTTGCCAGTGAAATGGCCGAGCAAGTCTGCTCGGTAGCGATCCAGACCCTCGGCGGCTATGGTGTAGTGAGCGACTTTCCTGTGGAGCGAATCTACCGCGACGTGCGGGTATGCCAAATCTATGAAGGCACATCTGACGTGCAAAAGATCATTATTCAAAGGGCACTGGCTTGAAAGAATAAGAAGTGCAGACAGCGCAGGGCTGTCGCACTGTGCCGGAAGCTTTCACCTTCATGACTGACACGCACAAAAAATCGCCCCTGGTTATTCACCAGGGGCGTTTAGGTGGACCTTGCTGGTCCGAATGCAGATTAAGCTGTTTGCTTAGCGGCCACCAGTGCCTTTGATCCCACCCAAACCAGCATCGCAGTTCCAGCAAACGGCAGCAGTACTGCAAAAGCCAAGCCAATGAACGGAGCGGCGGCAAGCTTGCCTACGTTGCGCAGATAACCAAGAGCCTTCTTGCCTTTCGACGTTGCCAGCAGCGCCTTGCAAGCCGACCATAACAACACTGACATACCGACTACGGGAAGCAGCATCGCATACACCAGGCCGATAAAGGGTGCAGCCAAAAAGAGCGCTACATTCTTTAAGTACCTTGGTGCATTTTTCGCCACCTGAGATTGCAAAAACGCCTTCCCGCCAATCCAGGCCAGCATGGCAATGCCCACCAAGGGCAGCATCAGCGCGTAAGCCAAGCCGATAAACGGTGCTGCCAGAAGCAGAGCAGTGCTCTTGAAACCGCCTTCTTTTTCAAGCAGTTCAACACGAACTTCAGCGACAGTTGCGCTAGGCTGCGCTGTCACAACGGTCAGTACCGGGGCCCGCAGTGCGTGCGCTGCACTTTCTTCAATCATCTCGGGCGACAGCGGCTTGCGCATGAAGTCCGAGACACCAGCCGCTTTGGCTCTGGTTTCATTCTCGGTCGTACCAAAACCGGTAATGATGACGACCGGAATCCAGGGTTGGCTGGCTGTTACACGTTCAGCCAATTCAACACCATCCATGCCGGGCATCTTGATATCGGTGAAGACAAGATCAAACTCTTGCTCACGAATCTGTTTCAGTGCTTCGTGGGCATTTTGGGCAGTCGTAACGATATAACCTTTGTTGGACAAAACGCGATTGAAGCTCTTGCCAACCACTGCGTCATCATCGACGACTAAAACTTTACGTAGTGCACTCATGATATTTCTCCTTCAAAACTTCATTTAAAACCAGACTGCTGATACATAAGCATAGCTCGTGCCAAGTTGAAAACAATATTAAAAACCCTTTATTTTCAATGAGTTACGGAGAATTTCAGGCAGGTGTGAGAATTTATTGCCGATGCCAATAGAGGCTAAGTACAAACTTTTTGTACATGTGCGCAGACGACAATCTGGATACACCAATAAACCATAATTAAATCAATGACTTAGCTTAATTTGGTGAAAATAAATATCTTATACAGCGAAGCCACGGCGCGATTCGACTGAACTGCCAATTGAACGGCAGTCGTTACCTTAGCTCGGGAATTCCAGCCCCAGAGGTGCTCACCAGATCGGCCAGCGTGACCGCATCCAAGGTTGCAAGATAACTCTGCGTGGCCTGATTCAGCACGTGTTTCAATTTGCATTGCCGGCTTATGCGGCACTGGTTAGCCGCAGGATCAAAGCATTCCACCATTGCAAAATCGGTTTCAGTGGCTCGCACCACTTCCCCCAAGGTGATGTCTGTAGCCGCGATCAACAACCGCATACCACCACCCCGGCCACGCGTAGTTTCCAACCAGCCCCGAGCGGCAAGCTCCTGCACTACTTTTGTCAGATGACTTCGCGAGATACCATGGCTGTCGGCGATTTCGGTGATGGTGACGGGTAATGTGCGACCCTGACTAGCAGCGCAGTACATCAATACGCGCAGGGAGTAGTCGGTCCATTGGGTTAGGCGCATGGGTCAGCTCAAGAATTAGTCAAAGATCCATTTTAGATGGATGTTATCGAATAAAATAACATTCATCTCAAATTCTTCTTTTAAGGACACCCCACCGTGACTGCACAAAATCTGCCCCAAGATACGCCCGCGAATGCACCCAGCCTGGAGCAAGCGATCGGCCAGATCGCGGTACAGCTTCCCGGGGCTACGGCAGTTTTCAGGCGTCTCAAGCTTGACTTTTGCTGCGGTGGCCAGATCAGCCTGCAACAGGCGGCGGCCGACAGGGGCTTGGATGCCAACAGCGTTTTGCTTGAGTTGCAGAACTTGCAGCACTCCAACAAGCCGCCAGAAGTTTCCCAACCAGTTGCCTTGATTGAGCACATCCTAGCGCGCTACCACACGGTGCACCGGGCCCAGTTCCCCGAACTTATTCGCATGGCGCGCCGGGTTGAGGCGGTGCACCGTGACAACCCGCTGGTACCTGCCGGACTGGCCAATCTGCTCGAAACCGCGCAACAGGAATTGCTGGCGCACATGGAAAAAGAAGAACT
>CAIYNH010000605.1 GCA_903927495.1 uncultured beta proteobacterium | reverse complement strand
CGCAGCAATCACCTGCTGCACCTGGTGATGACGCGACCCCGCGGGTTCTCAATGTGGGGGGCGGCAGTAAGGAAATCCCCATTTCGCCGTGGTACCAAAACTGGTCCCATCTGCTGTTGGATATAGACCCTTTGACCGGCGCGGATGTCGTATTGGACGCGCGCCAACTCACGACGCTGCCGGACAGTTTGTTTGACGCGATCTACTGCTCTCACAACCTCGAACACTATTATCAGCACGATGTTGGCAAGGTTCTCGCAGGCTTCCTGCATGTCTTGAAACCCGACGGGTTTGCCGAAATCCATGTGCCCGATATGCTACTGGTGATGCGGCATTGCGTTGAGAATGGGGGAGACATCCACGGCATCTTGTATGAGTCTGCCGGAGGACCGATATCTGTCCACGACGTCATGTATGGATGGGGCAAACAGATAGCTGCCAGCGGCGTCGATTTTTACGCCCACAAGACCGGATTTACGCCGAATTCTTTGCGCGAAGTGCTGCTCGCGACGGGTTTTTCCGAGGTTTGGATCAATGCGTCAACAGGTGGCTTTGCCATTGGGGCGCTGGCGTTCAAGCAGACTCCGACGGCGGCGCAACGCGCACTGCTGAACCTGCCTCTCTAATGAATACGTTTCATTGCCGACACCAGTGTTGCCAGATATTGCGCAGAGCCTGTTCAAAGTGATGGGCGAAAAGTGGGGCGTCGAACATGGGTGACGTCAGGACTTGCTGCCGCAAACGGGCGCGCAGCAGTGCCAATCGTTTGAGATCGCTGGCATGCGATACAGCGCGAGCCACATAGTCTTCGGCATTGTGTGCAATCCATTCGGGCAGTCCCGCGTTCATCATCAACCCGACTCCCTGGCGCGACAGAAAACGTTCGCCCGCCAAGGTCAGCACCGGCACCCCCATCCACAGGGCTTCGCAGGTCGTGGTGCCACCCGTGTAAGGAAATGGGTCGAACGCAATATCCACGCGCTGATAAGTTTTCAGGTAGTCAGCGCGAGATGAAAGTCCTTCCATGATCATTCGGCTGCGGTCAACACCACAGGCAGCAAAGCGTTCAACAACTTGTTGCTGAACCGAGGCTTCACTGAACTGGGGCGACTTGAGGAACAAGCGACTGCCAGGGACGCTGGCGAGCACCTGTGCCCACAGTGCTACAACACTGTCGTTCATCTTGGTCAAGTTGTTGAAGCATCCGAAGGTCAGATAGCCGTTGCTGAGCGCCGGAAGCCCGTTGACCTCGACATCTACATCAGGGGCCGAGAAACAAAGTCGGGTCTGCGGCAGGCGCCAGATCTTCTCGGTGAAATTGCTCTCCTCGCTTTCGGGTAAGGTCAAAGGATCGGCGATCAGATAGTCGATGGCAGCCACACCGGTAGTAGCGAAATAGCCCAACCAACTCAACTGCACCGGGGCGGGCTTCCGGGCAAACAGAGGCAGGCGGTTGTGCGCAGTGTGTCCGGCAAGATCAATCAGGATGTCGATTCGGTCTTCATTGATACCCCGTGCCAGATTCTCATCCGACAGTGATACGACAGAACGCCAGCCGTGACAAAGAGACTTGATTCGCTCAGTCACTTCATCGTTGGCAGAATGGTTGTGGTAGCAAAAAAGCTCCAGTCGCCCTGAAGTCCGGGACGCTAGCGCAGCCAGCACAGCTTCGAAAAAATAGGCCACCGGATGCGACCGAAAATCGCCAGAAACAAACCCGACACGCAGGCAGTGGTCGGGTTCACGGTTGTTGCGATTGATCGTTGCCGCGCGCGCTTGGCGAGTAAGCGCTTCGCCGTATTGACGCGCTTCAGACAGCAACAGCGAAGTATCCTTGTTGTCGCTGTAATTGAGCAGGAACAGCAGGTTGCTTTGTGCCTCGACGTAACCAGGGTTCAGCTTGATTGCCCGGCGGTAACAAGCCTCTGCCTCGCCGAGATGCCCGAGATCTTTCAGGACGTTGCCCAGGTTGTTATGTCCTTCCGCGTAGTTCGGTTGAATTTCAAGGCAGCGGCGATAACTCGCCGCTGCATCGCGAAATTGCCCGAGTTCTTTCAGGACGTTTCCAAGGTTGCTGTGCACTTGGGCGTATTCGGGTTGCATCGCCAATGCCCGTCGATAACTGGCCGCTGCAGCATCAAATTGCCCCAGGTCGTCCAGCACGGCACCCAAGGCCACCTCGGCATCGACAAAATTCGGTTTCAAGGAGATCGCATGCTTGTAAGCGGCCAGCGCATCCGCGCCCCTCCCCAACGCAACGAGGGCATTGCCGCTGTTGTAGTGCGCTGCGGCATAAGCTGGATCGTGGGAAAGCGCGGTCTCGTAGGTGGTCAAGGCTGCCCGCGCGTCGCCGGACTCAAGCAAAACATTTCCGCGATTCAGGTGCGCTCGCGCCATATTCGGCACCAGGCTAATGGCAGCTTCGTAGCACTCGAGGGCTCGTCCAAACCGTCCTCCGGCCTGCAGAGCATTGCCTTGGATGATCAGATCAAGAGCGTCCTTTTCGGCCGCTTTGGCGCTGTGCTCGGCGCCAGGTTTGATAGCCCTGAATCGATCAAACAGACCCATCTTGCAGCACTTCAGCGTTTGATGATTAATCCTTGCCCGGTTGGCAAGGGCATGACGCGGTACTTTCGCGATTCAAACCATTCATCCTCGGCCAGCTTCTGTGGCCGGTAGATCCCGGACCATTCATAGTCATCAAGAATCAAGATCGCACCCGGCACCATCCGGTCAAACAGGCAATCCAGCGCTGCAATCTCGGCAGGCGCCTGATTGAGGTCGATGTGCATGTACGCGATCTGATCGGGGCAGTTGCCTTCGAAAACTTGTGGAATCAGGCCTCTGATCAGCTTTACTTGGGGATAAGCGGAGAACTTTTCCTTGACCCTCTGATACAGGCTACTACCGTGTTCAGGCATCAGGTGATTAACCATCGACGGGTCGTGTTCAAAGATATCGTAGCCCCAGAATGTTCTTGGAAATGCGGTACCACCCAAATAGTCGACCACCGTTTTGATGCCGACACCGGTGTAGGCGCCGCATTCGACAAAATCACCTTCAAGCTGAACGCAATGATAGGCTGCACAAGCAAGAATATACCTTCGCCAGATGATCGCTTCATCCGATGTACTTTCTGCGTTTGAACGCCATGCACTGACGAAGGGTTGATCGTCGAGCATGGACATGTTTCTGCTCCAGGTCAAAAAGTTGTCGGCAAAGTGGTGACCCCCTTCTGCATGTTGGATAATTTCTTTGGCAGCAGCAGTGACAGATTGCGGATTCGACGTGTTCCAGAAAATGAGCGAGAAGAAATTGAATATGCGGTCTGGCTCTGGGCTGGTCAATCTTGGGAGAATTGCGGCCACATCCTTGCGCCCAGCGTTTGCGACAGGGCTGTTGCGCGCGATATCGGTGCCATTTGGTTTTCGCGAGAAGATTTGTCTTAGCATGCGGGTAAGGATCATTCGATATCTCGGTGTGAGCAGAGGGCACTGGAAGGTGCCACAAATGCTCGAGTCGACAACAGGAAATGGAGGTTTATTATGCTGTTTGCTTGGTTTGACGGAAAAGCTGCCAATGAATTCGGTACGGAACTGGGTCAATTTTTTATCCAGAGGATGCCTGTCGACACGCAAAAAAGCGAGAAGAAATTTGCAACAAGAACCAGCGAATTGCTGAACAAACTGACTCTTCGGCTGAATCAGTTCAAGTCTACCAACAAGCTGAATTTTTATACCAAGGCGAAACTCGCCAATAGCTTCAAGTGGACACTCAAGGATGCCGGGTACGAATCAAAGTATGTCGATGATTTGACCGAGTGGTTGGTCAAGCAACTGTAGTCAGACCACTTCAATTTGACCCATATGAACAACTGGCTCAGCCGCCTTGTCTCGGGCAAGAAGTCGGTGACCGATGTCGTCACGGCATCAACGATTGCGAGCCCTGATCCAATTGCTGACAGCGTGGCGCACAGGCGTCGCGGCAATGAATTTCTGAATCAGGGTGACTTGCGCAACGCAATCGAGTCTTACGAGAAAGCTGTGGTTGCGGACCCGAATTCAGTCGATGCACTGACCAGCCTGGGTTATGCGCTCAAAGAAACCGGAAATCTTGAGGCGGCCCATAGCGCATTTCAGAATGCATTGCAGTT
>CAIYNH010000604.1 GCA_903927495.1 uncultured beta proteobacterium | reverse complement strand
GCGGTGGTGGGCCTGCCCGATGAACGATTGGGCGAGTTAGGCTGTGCGGTAGTGGTTTGTCATCCCGGTAAAACTTTAAGTTTTGAGGACATGAAGCACTTTCTGATCGAGCGCGGCGTGGCGCGTTTCAAGCTGCCGGAACATCTGGTGCTGCGTGCTGAGTTGCCAGCCACTCCAAGCGGAAAAATTCAGAAATTCAAATTGCGCGAAGAACTTAAATCCAGCATGAATAGCTTTCTCGGACCACACGCGTAAACCATTGAAGACCAGCATTCAAAATCAGGAGACCCAATGACAATACTCGCCAGAAACATTTTCAGCCCAGAACATGAGGCCTTTCGCGACTCGGCACGCAAATTCTTTGAGCGTGAAGTGATGCCTTTCCACAGCGCATGGGAAGAGGCTGGCGTAGCCCCACGTGAAATCTGGAAAAAGGCCGGGTCCGAGGGCTTTCTCTGCACCACGTTGCCGGAATCTTGTGGCGGTAGCGGTGCCGACCGCTTGTTTGCAGCGATTCTGATCGAAGAGCAAGCCCGACTTGGCCTGTCGGGCCCTGGGTTCTCGACGCACTCAGACATCGTTGCGCCCTATATCGTCAACTACGGCACACCAGAACAACAGCAGGCATGGTTGCCAGGCATGGCCCAAGGTGACTTGATCGGTGCCATCGTGATGACCGAACCCAGTGCCGGCAGCGACTTGCGCGCCATGCGTACGACAGCCATTCGACAGGGTGACGAATGGATTATGAATGGCCAAAAAACCTTCATTACCAACGGACAGTGCGCCGATATTTTGGTGGTTGCAGCCAAATCCAGCCGTGATGCCGATTGCAAGGACCTGACCCTGTGGGTGGTCGAAGCCTCCACGATCGGTGTCTCGAGAGGCCAGAACTTCAAGAAGATCGGCATGAAAGCACAAGACACCTGCGAACTTTACTTCGACAACGTGGTGCTGACCCAGCGCAATATGCTGGGCCAAGAAAACAAAGGTTTTGGACTTTTGGCCAAGGAATTGGCGTGGGAGCGACTGCAAATTGCCGTCGGCGCGGTGGCTACCTGCAGCGCCGCGCTGCAATGGACGGTGGACTACACGCGCCAACGCAAGGCCTTTGGCACCTTGATCGCAGACTACCAGAACACGCGCTTTCGACTGGCCGAAATCAAGACCGAGATTGAAATTGCCCAGACCTTCATCGACCGTTGCTTGAGCGAGGTGTGCAATGACAAGCTGGACAAGACGGTGGCCGCCATGGCCAAGTACTGGTGCACCGAACTGATGGGCCGGGTGCTGGACCAGTGTTTACAACTGCACGGTGGCTATGGCTACATGTGGGAATACCCGATTGCGCGCGCCTTCGCCGATGCCCGGGTCCACCGCATCTACGGCGGCTCCAACGAGATCATGCGCGAACTGATCGCTCGCACCCTTTAATTACATATCAAATTGACCTCTAGCGCCCGTTAACAGGGCGTAAGAAGCTATCAATTTCATTGCAAAACTCGTCAGAAAGAATCGTTATGACCCAAGCTCAATCACCTGCTGCAAAACATTGGCGCTTTATCAGCGTGGAACGTGAAGGCGCTGTCGAATGGCTGACGCTTGCACGACCAGACAGCTTCAATGCTCTCAATCTGGGTTTGACCCAGGAGTTGTACGACTACTTTGGCAGCCTGCCAGACCGCCAGGATGTGCGTGTGGTGATCTTGCGCGGGGCTGGCCGCCATTTTTGCGCCGGCTACGACCTTGAAGATGTGGATCAGCTGACCGCATCACTGGAACAGGGTTTGCGCCTGCAGCGCCAGCTCTCAAGTGTCGTGCTGCGCATGCGCCGCTGCCCCCAGCCCGTCATTGGGCTTTTGCAGGGGGCGGCTTGCGGCGGCGGCTTCGCCTTGGCGCTGGGCTGCGATGTCCGCTACGCCACTCCGAATGCGCGCATGAACGTGGCCATGGCCAAAATTGGTCTGACCGGCTGCGACATGGGCATCAGCTATTTCCTGCCACGGGCGGTCGGCCCGGCAATCGCTGCGGAGCTGATGTACACCGGTCGCTTTGTCAACGCCGAGCGCGCACTGCGCATTGGCCTGGTAAACGATGTCGTTGCCGAGGAGCAACTGATTGCGACCGCCCGGGAGTTGCTGCAAGAAATGCTCGCCATGTCGCCAGTTGGCTTGCGTCTGACCAAAGACGGCTTATCCATGGCCCAGGAAACCAGCAGTCTTGCCACGGTGATGGCCCTGGAAGACCGTGGCCAGGCGATGTGTTTTGAGTCCTTCATGAAAGAAGGTGTCGCAGCGTTCAGAGAGAAACGCACCCCAAACTACGGAGCTGGCAAATGATGCCCTCGCCACACGCCAGCTACCCCCACTTGCTGTCGCCACTGGCGGTAAGCAACCTGCGTTTGCGCAACCGTATGGTGATGGGCGCCATGCACACGCGCCTGGAAAGCATGGATCGGCCCAATGAACGAATCCAGGCGTTTTACCGGGCCCGCGCTGAAGGCGAGGTGGGGCTCATCATTACCGGTGGCATCTCTCCCAACCTGGTCGGGCGGATGGAGGACGACGCGCCGGCCCTGACTTGCGATGCCGACCTGAGTTGGCATCGCGCGATCGTGGCGGCGGTCAGTGGCACCGACACCAAAGTCTGCATGCAACTGCTGCACGCCGGCCGGTACGCAAAGTTTGCCGCTTGCGTGGCTCCGAGCAATCTGCGTGCGCGCATCAACAAATTTATCCCGCATGCCCTGACAACTCAGGAAATATTTAAAACCATAGCGGACTATGCAAGTGCAGCAAGCTTAGCAAGAGATATTGGATACCACGCAGTGGAGATTATGGGGTCTGAAGGCTACCTGATCAATGAGTTCACTGCGCCTTGCACCAACAACCGCACCGATGAATTCGGCGGCGACTTTGAAGGCCGCATCCGTTTCCCTATCGAAATCATCAAGGCCGTGCGCGAAGCGGTGGGGCCAGACTTTGCGATCATCTACCGCATCTCGGCACTCGATCTGGTTGATGGCGGCATGACGGGCGACGAAACGCTGGAACTGGCAAGGCGCGCAGAGCTGGCAGGCGCAGACATCCTCAACACCGGCATTGGCTGGCACGAGTCCGACGTGCCCACCGTATCGCACAACGTGCCGCGTGCCGGATGGGCTTATGCAGCGCGCCGGATCAAGGAGGCGGTAACGATTCCTGTCATGGCCTCCAACCGCATCAACAGCCCCGAGGTGGCTGAATCTATTCTAGGGAGTGGTCACGCCGATCTGGTGTCAATGGCGCGCCCGCTGCTGGCCGACCCTGACTTTGCCCGCAAGTCACGACTGAGGCAATCGCAGCGCATCAACACCTGCATCGCTTGCAACCAGGCCTGTCTCGACAACATCTTCAAGCACCAGACCGCCACTTGCCTGGTCAATCCGCGTGCTGGCCGTGAGTTGGATTGGGTGATGCAACCGGCACCGCACCCCAAGCGCCTGGCCGTGGTCGGTGCGGGTGCGGCAGGCATGAACTTCGCTTTCAAAGCAGCTGAGCGCGGCCATCAGGTGACCCTGTTTGAGGCGGCCGCTGAACTCGGTGGGCAACTGCGGCTAGCACGCAATATTCCCGGCAAGACCGAATTTGACGAGATGTTGCGCTACTTCCAGGCTCGCTTGAACGAGGAAAAAGTGACCCTCAGAATGAATTGCACGGCCACGGCCGAGCAACTTGCTGGGGGCGACTTCGACGAGGTGGTACTGGCCAGCGGTGTCAGGCCACGTCAGCCGGACATTCCTGGCATTCAGTGCAGCGATGTGCATGGATACGACCAAGTGTTATCGGGTGCAGCAGCGGTGGGTGAGCGCGTCATCATCATCGGTGCCGGCGCCATTGCTTACGACATGGTGGAATTCCTGCTGGGCGAAGCACCCCACACGCCACCGACGCTCGCCGATTTCGCCGCCGAATACGGATTGGACCTCAGCGCTCAATCCGCTGGCGGCCGCTTCCTCAGGACCCAATGTTTGCCTGCGCGTCGGCAAGTTACCCTGCTACAACGCAGTGATCGTCGCCCCGGATCGTCGCTTGCCTTAACCACCGGCTGGATCCGGCGCGACAAGGTACAGCGCTTCGGCGTTCCAATTCTGACCGGCGTAACGACCCAGCGCATCGACGATGAGGGGCTGCACTACACCACGATCGAGGGCAAGTTGCTCACCCTCGCCTTCGACACGGTCATCGTTTGCGCCGGTCAGGAGCCGATTCGCGAATTGGAGGCGCAGTTGCGAAGCTCATCGCCAACTTTGCCAGTGCATGTGATCGGGGGGGCGGACAACGCGACTGAACTTGATGCCAAACGCGCCATCGAGCAGGCCAGCCACCTGGCTCTGAAGATTTGACCTGAATGACATTCTGGCGCTCCCGACAGGCCGGTGGCATTGCCTTGATTGTGCTGGCCGCGTTGTCGTTTGCCAGTCTCGACACCACCACCAAATTTGCAACCCGGCTCATTCCCGTCCTGATGCTGCTTTGGTTCAGATACGTTTTTCAGGTTATAACCACGCTAGCCATACGCTACCCGCTACAAAGATGTGAGCTTTTTTGCACCAGAAACCCACGCTTTCAGGTACTGCGCGGCATCCTGTTGCTGATCACCACAGGTTGTTCCTTTTTTGGATTGCAGTTTTTGCCGGTAGGCGAATTCACCGCCATGATGATGCTGTCACCCTTGCTGGCAACGGCGCTTTCCGCCTGGTTTTTAAAAACGCAGGTGCTGCCCCTGCGCTGGTGGCTGATGGCCGTCGGTCTCCTCGGTGTCTTGTTTGTGGTGCGACCCGGCGGACAGGTGTTTGGCTGGGCCTTGGTGTTTCCGGTGGGGCTGGTGTCAAGCTACGCTTGGTTTAATGTGCTCACCAGCCGCTTGAGCGGTGACGAAAACCCCTACACCACTCACTTTTACACCGGCCTGGTAGGTGCCATCGTCATGAGTCCGGTGATGCTATTTACCAGTTGGAAACCAGACCTGTTGCTGAACTATTGGCACTGGTTTTTGCTGGTCGGCTTTTTGGGCACCTTTGGCCATCTGATGCTGATCCGCGCCTACATGCGGGCCTCGGCTCCGATGCTCACACCCTATCTGTACAGCCAAATCGGCTTCGCCACCCTGGGAGGTTGGCTGGTGTTTGAGCACGTGCCTGACCTGTTCGCCTGGATCGGCATCGCCATTATTGCCATCAGTGGCGTTGGCAATACGCTCTTGTCGATGCTTGAGGTCTCCAGGCAAACCAATCCGGAAAAGCCTTCACTGAAGACTCAATCATCGCCAAACTCAAGCTGATCAATCACAAGAAGCTATACAAATAGTAGCAAAAAACATGCGGAAAATTGATTCTGCAAGGAACATAAACGCACCCATGTCACAGTTCAACGTGCAAAGAATGACAATCAGTTGATCGCCAACATCATCACCCTGACTGCCCATGCCAAGATTGCGTTATTTAGAAAACTACCAGCGCGAAATATTGCGTATCGCGCTGAGCCATTACGTCACCAACGGTCTGTCGGTTGCGCTTGGGTTGCTGGTGATATCGGGCGGAGTCCATCTGTTTCTAGGATCATTCGCTGCTGCTGCTGCCTCCGTAGGCGTGGTCATTTGCATCCCACCCGATCAACCGGCCCCCAAACGTGGAAAGTTCTGGCAACTTGTGCCGGCCTTCCTGATCGGTTTGCCACTTTTCTTCGGCGTGCAGGTGTTGCACGCTTGGCCTTTCAGTTTGGGGCTGCTGTTGGTGCCAGCCAGTTTTTTAGCTTTTCTAGCGGGTGCCTGGGGCAAACGAGGCCTGCCGATCACGGTATCAGCCATGTTCGCCATGGTGTTTTCGCTGGCTGTGCCCGACCACACCAATAGCGCCACGAACCTGACCACCTGCATCTATTTCTCGCTAGGCGCAGTGTCCTACCTGGTCTGGGCCACGCTGGCGAACGCCGCTCTCAACGCTCGATATCGGGTGCAAATGCTGGCCGACACCCTATTGGCACTGGCCCGGCTTATGCGTACCCAGGCACAACAATTCAGGCATGAGACTGTGGAGCAAACACCCGGAAAAGCCGCTTTGATCGGTACCTTGCTGCAACAGCAGGCCGCTTTAGCCGACCAATTGCAAGCGGCGCGCGACATTTTGCTGGAGTCACCCCGCACAGCTCGACGTCAACAACTCGCCAACATGCTGATGCTGGTGCTTGAAATGCGCGATCACTTGCTGGTCTGCGAACTTGACCTTGACACCCTGAAGACTCACGCCGAGCACGCGCCGGTGCTCGATTCACTCAAAGAAGTCCTGAATGCACTCACCGACAGGATCGAGGATCTGGCCGATGGACTGCTGCTGGCGCGTTCCCCCATGACGTTTGAGAGCTACCGCGCCAAGTTGTCAGGTCTTCAACAAATACCAGACCCGTCCCCGGTGGCAGATGGCCTCACCCCGTCGCCAGCCATGCTGGCCATGGGGCTTTGCAACCGAGTCGGCAACATGAATGACGATGTCTTGCGCCTGATTGCCTTGGCCCGTAGCGAACTAGAACCTGACTTGAGCCTGGTTCGCACCAACTGGCAGTTGTTTGTCAGCCCCACAGTCTGGTCATGGCAACCACTCAATGCCATGCGACGCTGGGACGCGCCACCCTTGCGCCACGCCATTCGTGCCGCACTCGCCATAGGGACTGCTTATGCCGTAGCGCTGGCATTGCCCTGGGGAACCCATGATTACTGGATGCTGCTGACGATCGTGGTGGTGTTGCGCGGAAGCCTGGCACAAACCCTTGAACGGCGCAACAGCCGGGTGTTAGGTACTTTGATCGGTTGCATTCTGGCGGGCCTGCTGTTGTTTGCCCACACGCCGACGCTGCTCCTGTTGGTCGTTGTGACCCTGGCACAGGCTTTCGCGCATGCCTTTGCGGTCAAGCGGTACTTGGTCACAGCCATCGCCGCCACGGTGCTGGGACTTTTGCAAGTGCATCTGCTTAACGCCGAATCGAGTCCTGGCTTTGATGTGATCGAGCGAATTTCCGACACCTTGATAGGTGTTGCGATTGCCTGGGCTTTCAGCTATGTTTTGCCATCATGGGAACGTAGCCAGATTGCAGCACTGGTCAACCGCACGCTGTCAGCGCAAGCTCGGCACACGCAAGTGGCGTTGGGACTATGGCAACTGCAAGCGGTTGACAACGAGCCCGAACTCCAATGGCGATTGGCCCGACGGGAAGCCTATGACAGCCTCTCGGCGCTGGTGCAAGCAACGCAACGCTCACTTGCAGAACCCCGTGCAGTGCGACCACCTCTGGAGTCCTTGGGCCGGTTATTGGCCTACAGTTACCAATTGCTTGCGCAGTTGACGACCGTCAAGACCATGCTGCTGCAACGTCGCGGGAGGCTGAACCACAATGAAATTGATCAACCACTGAAGCAAACTGCAGAAGCCATCAATGCCAAGCTGGTCGGTATCAGTTTGCCGTCGGGGAAGACCTGCCACGCTGAAATATTCTCGGAACTGCCGGCCTTGAGCAACCCCTTTGTGGGCGACCTGACACCCTGGCTTTTGCTACGGCTGGATTTGGCAGACGCGACTGCGTTGGCACTGCGCAGCAATGCGGATCAAGTCTTGCAAGAAATCGCGCTGTTGCCGTCCAGAGCGGCGCAGAGTCGCTGATGTGTGGATTCTTGGGCGGCCAATTACCGG
>CAIYNH010000603.1 GCA_903927495.1 uncultured beta proteobacterium | reverse complement strand
CTGTGCTCCAGCAGCGACTTGCCCGCAACGCGAACAAATTGTTTGGGTGTTTCCTGGGTCAGACGCGTGCCTTGGCCACCGGCCAGCACAACAAAGGCAACGCCCTCAGGCATAGGCTGGCCCTGCCACCGCAACATCGGGCTGTTGAGCTAGCCGCGCCCGGGTGCCGAAACGCGCATCTAGACGGTCAATGAGTTCAGGCTGCATAGCGTTGGGCACGTCCTGCCAGCGCCGCAGAATGTTGGCGATGCGGTCCACCTTTTTGGATTTACCTTCCACGAGTGAGCGCAACATCTCCAGCCGCGCCACCACCAGATACACCGTGCCACCCACATCCACAGTGGTTGGGCATTCGAGATGCGAGATGAAGCTGGAATCGGGAACCTGCCAGTTACCAAAGTTCTCCTCCAGGTTGGTGCGGTAGTCCTGGGGAATCGCAAACTCGACACCCAGAAATTTAATCTTCTCGAGCTCAAACGGCTTGAAGGTGAAGTTCTGGGTATAGCCAAAGTCGCCGTGAACACCGGTAATCAGCCTGTCCTCTGACTTGTAGTAAATGAAGATGTCAATGGCCATGCCAGTGGCACGGTGTATCACCGGAACCTGGTAGGTGTTCTCAATTCGCAAGTAGTCGAATTGCACTTCGAATAGCTGGCTGTTTGCAATGCTATTGAGTGTGTCGAATATGTTTTGTGACTCAAAAATACCTACATCGATATCCTTGTCGTGACTCAAAAAGCCGCCGTTTCTAACGTACCCCAGCAGTGTCCCCGACACCAGAAACGGAACCGTGTCGCAACGCGCAAGTGCCTTTTGCAGGTCGATCAGTGCAGCGGCAGCAGCAGTGTCATTAAAGCTGGCCTTGCCAACCCTTTCTCCGCCCGCATCAGCATGCAAAAAATGTGCGTTGATCCACGAATTGCTGCGCCCGCATAAGTCCGCAAGCGTGGCATCCAGATGCCGTAGTGCAATGTCAAACTTCTGCAGGTGACCATACGCTTCGGCTATTTGGTATTGCGCAATCAATGCCGCATTCGCCTGAGCAGGAATCGTCTGGTACCAGTGGATGGCCTCGTTCTGCCTTCCTGCCTTGTGACAATACTCGGCGATCAATTGGGCAAGTTCCACCGCTACGTCGCTGAACTTCAGCTTGAGCAATTTGTGATACACCGCCTTTAGCACCGCAATCCAGGCTGCCCAGGTGGACAGGTCTCTATTGCCAATACTCTTGACTCGCTCCACCAATGCCCTTGCGCACAGCAGCACAAACTCAGGTGACGAAGTATTCTGCGTCTCTTCATTAAAGACTTTCAGCGCGTTTTCCAACGAGCCATGGTCAAGGCACAGTTCAAACGCTAACACCCACTCCTGTCCCGTGCCTTTGCGCCTGTCCGCAGCCAACCGGTGAACGGGAAGCGCCAACTTGTTGGCAATGCACGTTACCGCCTGGCGCACGACGTGCCGCCGCGGAAGCGCTGAGATGCCTTCTGTCAGCTGCCCAGATGTGATGGATTGATACGCCTGCAGAATCATCTGCGGTCGCACCGTATTTTTTGCGTTGTGAACCGCCAGCGTCGACAAGAACATAACGCATGCAGGCTCCTTCACCCGGCGAGCGAAGTCAATGAACCCGTCTGCGATCAAAAAGTCCAGGCCAAACTCGGCTACGATGGCATCCATTTCCGCATAGTTGTTCTTCTGGATCATGCGACACACTTGTGTCAGCGCCTCCACCATCTGCTTATCTGAATCCATCGACGCTGTTGCTGTCATATTCCTGCCACCTGTTCATCGATTGCTACATGGCACTCACGTTGGGTTGGATCACTGACATGACATCTCCAGAATGATGAACGTGTTCCGCCAAGCAAAACGGCGGGTGTGCTTCGCTTACCCGGCGTCAACAATCTGACAGAAGGGCAATCGATTCATCCCAACGCAATCATCGTGCCAGCATTAATCGACAACCACTTGCCGCTGTCTTGGGTTCAAATGAAAAAAGCCTGCCGTTTCCGACAGGCTTCTTGCAGCGCCCAGCGTTGTGCGGGGCGCCTTACTCGGCAACTACTTCAGTAGCGCGAGCACACTTTGCGGCTGTTGGTTGGCCTGCGCCAGCATCGCCGTGGCTGCCTGCTGGATGATTTGCGTTTTGGCCAGTTGCACACTGGCCTGAGCATAGTCCGTATCCATGATCGTGCTGCGTGACGCTGAGATATTGGACGAAATATTGGTCAAGTTGTCGGCCGCATACGTGAGTTGGTTAATGCCGGCGCCAATTTTGGCGCGCGCGGTATCAATATTGCCGATTGCCGTATCGAGCAGTGCCAGGGCGGTCTTGGCACCGGAGGCGGTAGCGATAGTTGCTGCGGAGTATCCGAGGCCTGCCTTGTTGACTTTAGAGAATGAAACGGTGACGTCGTCGCCGGTATTCTGACCAGTCTGAAACACAAAACTGGGCCCCGCCGATACGTCGAGCAAAGATATTTTGTTCCACTTGGTCTCGGAAGCGATGTTGCCAATTTGCGTCGAGAGTGCGTCAAACTCAGCCGTCATGTCGGTACGTTGGGCAGACTTATAGGTGCCATTGCTTGCCTGGACCGCCAACTCGCGCATGCGCTGCAGCATATTGGTTTGTTCGATCATCGCGCCTTCAGCCGTCTGCATCATATTGATGCCATCATTAGCATTGCGCACCGCTTGGTCCAAACCGCGGATTTGCATGGTCATGTTATTACCTATAGCCAGGCCAGCGGCATCGTCCTTGGCCGAGTTGATACGGCTTCCAGTAGAGAGTTGCTGCATGGCTACTGACTGCGCGCGCGAATTGAATTTCAGCGCGTCTTGTGCATACAGGGAATTCACGTTGGTGTTGATAACTGTCATGATGCTCTCCTAAAGAGTAAATCTAAAAAAAGTACAAGAAGCTGGTATATGGTTCTTGTTGCTGAATGATTCGGGAGCTAATTCTTTTACTTGAGTAATTTGCAATAAAAAATTTGTGGTCAAACTTTTGCATTGAGCAGGAGGCCCTTCATGTCATCAATGCTGTGGGCCAGGCGCACCACCACTTCGGTGGGGATCTGGCGCACCACTTCACCGGTTTCGGTGTTGCGCACGG
>CAIYNH010000602.1 GCA_903927495.1 uncultured beta proteobacterium | reverse complement strand
GCCCAGTGCCTCAAGCTGCATGCCGAGGTTTTGGCAGCAGGTGTTTTCACTCAAAAGGATGCCGCTGACCTGGGCCGTTTGCTGGGTGTTGGTACTGATGCACAGGTGCAGTTTGCGGTCAATGCGCTGCGGATTCGGTTTCAGGCCAGTGTGGCGGACATGGAAGAGCGCAAGGCGTTTGTTTACCTGCTGGCCAAGTTTGCGAAGAGCTTTCATTTCCTCACCTGCTTTTTCACGTTTTCGGCAGAGATTAAGGAGCTGGCCACGTTTGCCGATTATGTTGGCCCGCAGCTCATCAAAACGGGCAGCGTGTCGGAGTTGATGCAGTTGATTCGGCAGACCGAGGTCATCATGGCCGCCGTGGACTATGTGGGGGTGACCACCAGCGGTGGGCCGGTCAAGCTCAAACCAGGGGGCGGCAAAAAAGGGGAAGGGCCGCCACCCACCAAGGTTTCCGTTCGGGAAATGATTGCAGACATTCAGGCCAAATTTCCCATCACCGATGCCGAGGCGCTTTTCATCAAGCAGGTGACGGAGGAAAAAGCGGCTGATCTGTCGATCCGCGACACGGTGACGGCGCACCGCGCTGATGGCATTTATCTCAACGGCGTGTATCGCGGTCAGGTGAACGGCGTGATTCAGTCAGCCTACAACGACATAGGTCGCTACGAAGAATTGGCTGACATCAAATACACGGATGCGGGTGGTATTTTTGACATCATGGCGGTGACGGTGATTCAGCACCACTTGTCGTACGTGGCCTGAAGCCATGAGCAAGACTATCGCGCAAATCCCCGAAGCCGACCGGCCGCGCGAGAAGCTGCTGCGCAAGGGCGCGTCTGCGTTGAGTGACCAGGAACTGCTGGCGGTGCTGTTGGGTAAGGGCACAGCCAGCATGGACGTGATGACACTGGCTGGCAAGCTGGCCCGGTTGATTGACGAGAAGGGTTTGCAGGTCAAGGCGGACGACCTGACGCAGTTTGACGGTGTGGGCGATGCCAAAGCCACCTTGATTCTGGCGGCCATCGAATTTGCCCGCCGTCGTATCAAGCCAGAAGGCTCAAAGATTGAAACACCGGCAGATTTGTTGCCTCATGTGCGGCATTACGCCGACCGCAAGCAGGAGCATTTTTTGTGCGCCAGCATCAACGGGGCCAATGAGATTCTGAACATCCGTGTGGTTTCGATTGGGCTGATAGATCGCAGCCCGGTGCATCCGCGTGAAGTATTTGCCGATGCGCTGGCAGATCGAGCTGCCGCCATCATCGTCGCCCACAACCACCCCAGCGGCGGGGTGGAGCCATCACACAGCGACATCCAAATCACCGCCCAGCTAAAGGCTGCGGGTGGAATTTTGGGTATAGAGCTGCTGGATCACATTATTTTCAACCGCACAGAATATTTCAGTTTCTTGGAAGCCGGGCGCTTGTGAGATGCATTGCCTGGCAATCCGTGTGTTGCGCCTAGCCTGGTTGGGGGCGCGAACTTTGCGCGCAAATGTTGCCTCCACGCTCTCAGGCAGTGCGCGGGCAGCTACGGCTTTGGTAGCGTAAAAATCTTCCCAGGGTTCAGGATAGTCTGCGGATCCAGCGCGCGCTTGATGGCGCGCATCATATTGACCGCGCCCTCTCCGGTCTCG
>CAIYNH010000601.1 GCA_903927495.1 uncultured beta proteobacterium | reverse complement strand
ATCCGACCTCTATCGTCGGGATGCCGTGCGGCTCGCATCCAGTTGAAGTTCAATGAGTTGGCATTTGGTGCAACACCGATGTAGTCCATGGTTTGCTGGTTCACCCAATTCATGTCGCCGGCCTTATCCATCGTCATGATCAACTGCGGGATCAGTTCCAGTAATTGTTTGAAGTTTTGTTTGCTTGACAGCAGCGCCACGCGCAGTTCCTTGCTCACAGTCAACGCAGCAATGGCTTCTCTTTGACGTATCAAAAAGACCACGATCACGGCTGTCAGCACAAACAGCAAGCTGCCCAGCATGGCTCCCATGGCCGACAAAAGGCGAATTCTTCCGGAAATGGATTGGAGGATCTCATCGATCGATCTCGCGGTGACAATCACGAGTGCATAAGGGGCAATCACGCGGTAGCTGACGGTTCGCAAGACACCATCAAACGCGGCCACCGCCGAATATGTGCCCGCTGGCGATGTCAGTACCTTATTGAAGACCTGCGAGCTGCGCACATCGTCGCCATAACTGACTTTATTGCCGGTTTTGCGGACACGGGTGAAACCATCGAGACCGATGATGGCGAGTGAGCCGTTTTCGCCCATGTCAGTTTTTCGATAGGTTAGATCGAACACCTCGGGGTTCACACTCATGCTCATGACGCCGCCAAAGGAGCCGTCCCGATTTGTGATGCGACGGGTAAACGGCAGTATCGTTAAGCCCGACACCCTGCTTTGAATCGGAACGCCAATCCAAAGCTCGTCGCTGTCGCTGGTGAGTTGCTGTTTGAAGTAGTCTCGATCGGCCACATTGATCGCCCGGCTTTTTACGCCCGAGTTGCCCGAGGCAGCGCTGGCGGGCTTGGTCGTGGTGATCAGTATGTCACCGCGCGCGTCAATGATGGACATCGTGGGGTTGAGGTCATCCGACACGCTGAGTTCCCTCACCCGGTCGGCCAATTGCTGACGGGTTAACACCCGCGTGTCGTGGATGTCTTGGAGGTCTTGGCGGATGACCAGCAACACCTTGTCCAGCGTGGCGATAGTGCGCCGAATGCGTGCCTCATCGGCATTCACCAGGTTGGTGTTGTTAGCGCTCCACTGGGCAATGGCTTGTTCGCGCTCCTGATTGACCCGGCTATTTGTCGCCCATGCAATGAGTAAAACCAGAAAGAGGGCAGCGGCGATGGTGACCCAACACAACGCACCCAGCGTTTTTAGATGCCCCAAGAATCGCAGGAAATTGGGGATTAGACCGAGCTTGGCAGTCCGCCGCTGTTGAGAGAGGTGCATTTTGGTCAGGCAGATAGGTAATAACCTAGGTGCTGATGCCCATGACTTGCAAGAGTTGCGCAATACGAAGGGGTTTAACCAGGCAGACTTCGGCACCTTCAGCAATCACCGCCTGCATTTGTGCGTCAGTCGCGTGGCCGGTATAGGCAATGACCCGCGCATGGCGGGTGTGGGGCTCATGCTTGAGCATGCGGCAGACCTCAATGCCGTTGAGGCAAGGCATCACCAGGTCCAGAAAAACAAAGTCGGGCTTGTGCAAACTGGCCTGTAAGCCGCCAGAAAACCCGTCATGGGCCAGTAACACCGCCATGCCGGGCACGGCCTCTTGCAAGCCATCAGCAATGGTTTGCGCCAGATCGACCTCGTCTTCAATGATCAGAATCGAGGGGACTTTTTTGACCGCGATGGTGCCTTGGGTTTTGACGATTTTCTCGATTTCGCTGCGCAGAAAGCGCCGGTGGCCGCCCAGTGTGGTTTCGCAGGAGAGTAAGCCTTTTTCGGTCCACAGTCTGATCGTATTGGTGGTCACCATCAGCTGTCGTGCGACATCTTTGGCGCTCAGGTAGAGGTTCGAGTCTGTAGTGGTCACGCGCACACTGCCTTTCATTTTGCTATTTGCTGAAATTATGGTTTTGTTCGTTTTTGGTATTTTGACACGAAGAGAGATTGATGGTTCGCGTGGTGCGGAGCTGTCTGAAGCAGTTTCAGACGAAGCGTTTGTGCCGGACTGACTCTGAAGGTCCGATTTGGCTCTACGGACCACTGTGGTGAACGGCCGGTCCTGACTCTCACGGCTGACCGGATTGGGTACTATGCCGACCGCCATGATGGGCGGCTGAACGGTCTCGGATATCATGAAACTGGCTTACCCGGAAGCGGTCACTGGTTGCCGTTGGCTTGCGCTGCACAACAGGTCTACGTTTCGCTTCATTCCTGACGTTCTAAGTTGAAGGTCGGCATCGGAGAAAGCTGGATGGCTCCATGATGCTGAAAGCGGAAGTAGCTGTTTGTGATTTGCTACCGTACTTGAAGCAGGTGGAAAACTCAAAGGAATCCATTGTGCAAGTTGCGCCTCAAGGACAGCTTATGCACTAGCATGGAATGTCTATTCAGTCGTTGTCTCGTCTGTCGCCGCGCCCCTCTTTACCACCCTTGATGTCATGCTTGTTGCCGTTGCCGTGGCACTCCACGCAGTTGTCAAACTGGCGAATTCCCTCTTCGACGTGCTCGCGTCGGATATTGGCAGGGGTGTGTTCATGGCACCCATAACAGGTGTAGCGGCTGTAGTCGTTGCGCACATGGCAGGTGACGCAACTGGCGGTGTGGTCCCGGTCCAGCGCAAAGTATTTGTCGTGCTCAAACGTGGCGGGTGTCCACTTCTGCTGGGTGTGGCACTGAGCACAGTTGCCAGTAATTT
>CAIYNH010000600.1 GCA_903927495.1 uncultured beta proteobacterium | reverse complement strand
TTCACCAGCCAACCGGTGGCCCCAGCAGCACGCCCAGCTTGCTTCATCAAGTCACTCGATTCGGTGGTCAACATCAAAATAGGGATCGTCTTGAACTCAGGATGATCTCGCAATTTTCTGGTCAATCCTAAACCGTCGAGTCTAGGCATATTTTGATCTGTCAAGACCAAATCAAACGTTTGCTTTTGCGCCTTTTCAAATGCATCAACACCATCAACAGCCTCAACGACTTGATAGCCCGCTCCGCACAGCGTGAACGACACCATTTTTCGCATGGATGGGGAATCATCAACAGCTAGTATCAGTGGCATGAAAACTCCGGAAATTTCAGGTAAGGTTGATCAAAACGAATCAAAAAAGCTCAATCGAACCCGCTTGCATTTCGTCTTGGGTCACTGGATTGGGCCTTTCTGGAACTTCTTCAACAAAGGGCACCGCTTCACCGTCTTCATATCCCATCGCCTCAGCAGCAAGACGGTAAGCGCAACCCTGGAGGATTTTTGATGTATGCACGATCAACTGTGAGGCCATGTCTTGAAACTGTAACTCAGTAACAGCGGCATTCAATACCAATCGTACAGCCTCAATCTCCTTAGATGCTGCCAAACTAGGATCCGCCAAATTGGCGCTGGCACTAGTAAAACGTTGCAACAATTTTTCCATGGTGTGTGCTAATAAACCATCGAGACGATTCAAATCGTGCACCACCACCAAAAGTGAGTCCTGCACCTCAGCCACCAGCATCACTGGTAACTCGACCGTAGGCACGGGCAACGACGTTTGGTCAGGCGACATAAACGATCAAAACTCCTCTTATAACTCCGCATATCGGGCAACGCTGACTTGGAGGACAATCATAGCGCCAATCATGACCACAAAAAACCATTACAAGACTCCTTTGTGCATCTTGCACCTCGAAGATTCCCCCCTTGACCACGAACTGGTCAGGCGAGAACTTGGTACATCCGGCGAGTTATTTGACATTGAGCGTGTCGAAACTTTGAATGACTTTGCACAAGCGATCAAAGATCTGCGGTTCAATGTCATCTTGGCAGATTACAAACTCCCGGGATTTACAGCTCTCGACGCATGGGCAGTTATGCAGGCAACTATTCGGCAATTGCCATTTATTCTGTTGTCTGGAGCAATCGGTGAACCAGCGGCGGTGGCCGCCATCAAAATCGGCATCAGTGACTACCTGCCCAAAGACGACTTGAGCAAACTTCACCACGTCATTCAACGTGCCATTGAGATGCACCATGCACGGCAGGCGAAAGAGACCGCAGACATCGAGTTGGCGCTATCAGAGCAGAGATTGGCGAGTTTTGCCGATCATCTCCAATCCACAATAGAGCAGGAACGAGCGGCAATCGCACGAGAAATTCACGATGACATAGGCGGAGCTCTAGCCGCAATTCGATTTGATCTGGCATGGGTGGGACGGCACACCAATGACACACAAAGCCTGTCACACATCAATGCCGCCACCGAGATGCTTCAACTTGCCATTGAAGCCAGCCAGCGTATCATGATGAATTTGCGTCCAGCCGTATTGGATCAAGGATTGGCCGCAGCCATCCAATGGCTAGCGACCAGTTTTTCCAAACGCACCGGAATAGAGACAAACTTCAACTTAGCGAAAGAATTGGGGACGATAACCAAAAACACTCAACTTGTGGCGTACCGTACAACTCAGGAGGCATTGACAAATATTGGCAAGCACGCTCGGTGTACCCGGGTCAAAATTGATATTTCAGATAGCGAAAATGTGCTGACGGTCGAAGTCACGGACAATGGGCAAGGCATATCTGAGAAAGACTTGTTGAAACCCGGCTCCTTTGGAATTCGTGGCTTGAAGGAACGCGCCAGAACAGTTAACGGCTGGCTAGATGTGAGTTCGCACCCGGACACTGGCACTTCCATTATTTTGTCAATCCCACTAACCAATAGTTTTACTCGTGAAGCAGAAGGAGTATCCAAATGATCCACGTTGTCTTGTGTGACGATCATGCCATGGTTCGACGTGGAATCCGTGACACGCTAACTGAAGCCATGGACATTCAAGTTACAGCAGAAGTTGGAAGCTACGCTGAGGTTCGTGAAGCATTACGCTCAACAACTTGTGATGTTTTGGTGCTCGACATCAATTTACCCGGTCGTAGCGGACTTGAAGTTCTCTCAAGCTTGCGCGAAACTGATTCGCCAATCAAGGTACTGATGGTGTCCATGTTTCCGGAAGATCAATATGCCATCCGATGCCTCAAAGCCGGAGCCCAAGGCTATTTAAACAAAGCGGGTGACCCTGCGGAACTTATCACCGCAGTTCGTATAGTGGCCCAAGGGCGAAAATATGTCACACCCGGAGTGGC
>CAIYNH010000599.1 GCA_903927495.1 uncultured beta proteobacterium | reverse complement strand
TTGGAGTGCGATATTGCGCAGCGTGTCGGGTTTTGAGGTCTATCGCAAGGTCTACCGCGATGTCATCAAACCAGAGCGTGTCGCTGAGTTGTTGATTTTGCGCCCAGATATGCCTCGATCCCTGCACGCCAGTCTGAACGAGGTGGTTAACAATCTCGCTTTGGTGGCCAATGATCAGTCGGGTGAAACCCGTCGACGGGCTGGCAAGTTGCGCGCAGAACTTGAATATGGCCGGATCGATGAAATTTTGGCTACTGGTTTGCATGCTTACCTAACGCAGTTTCTTGACCGCATCAATGATTTGGGGGCTCATATCAGCAAGGATTTTTTAGTACCGGCTCCTGTTTGAAAATTATTGGCCTGGCTTTTTTGCATAATCGGATGCAGGAGACCCATGCATGAAAGCACAAGAGATCAATCGCGAGTTGGATCACGCCCGCGATGTCGGACCGGTCAAAAACATTGTTATTCCGCCTTGTCCAGAGCTGTTAACGCAGTTGCAAAAGGAATTGAATCTAGCAGATCCTGATCCTGGGGTGGTTGCCGCCATCGCCGGAAAAGATGTGGCCATGGCTGCCGCATTGATACGCATCGCCAATAGTTCTTTGTATGCAAGACGCGAGCCGGTTCAATCGGTCAGTCAGGCGGTTGCCATGCTGGGGGTGAAGCCTGCAATAGCGGTACTGACAGGTTTTTTGTTGCGAACCTCGATCCGCATTGATCCGACACTGATCGAGCACTTTTGGGAGTCATCCACTAGGCGTTCATTGGCGATGGCTCACATCGCAGGTCAAGTGTATGGTGTGAATGTTGATGTGGCGAAAACCTGTGGCCTGTTTTTTCACGTCGGCATACCGGTCATGCTGCAGGGCGTGCGTGGATACAGTGGAACTTTGGTCGAGGCGATGGCGCGACAGGATCGGACGTTTGTGCAGACTGAGAATGCATCACATCGGACTGACCACGCAGTAGTTGGTGCCATCGTTGCAAAAACCTGGCGTTTGCCCGCCGTGATTGCCTATGCAGTTCGGTTGCATCACGACTTTTCTGTGCTTTCTGACGCTGCTGTGTCGATGGATGTTCGTAACTTGGTCGCAATCGCTGCCATCGCGGACCATTTGGTGTCGCAGCACGAAGGTGTAAAGGATCAGTGTGAGTGGGAGCGGCACGGTTCTAGCTGTATGTCGTTCCTGCAGATTGGAGAGGCTGAGGTGGAAGCGTGGATAGATGCACTTTACTCAGCGTTTGAGAGTGTAGTTGTGGCGTGAGCTGTCTACGCACGCTCACGCAGGGCTGGTAATAGTCAGTTTAAACTGGTAGCATACGATGCATACCGAATCTACTGTGGGTGTTTACCATGTATTTCTCAGTCGTTTCAAAATTGTTTAAGTTGTCTAAGACGGTGTTAGCAACAGTTGCTGCCCTTGTGGTTGCTAGCGTTCAAGCACAGGGTAACGATGGTTTCTTTAAAGACGGGGTGACTCCTGCAAGTGAGCGAGCTGCTGAAGCGAAACTTACCGAGGAACGCGCTACCAAAGCACGTGTGGGTGCAGCACCCAAAACACCGGCAGTCAAAACCATTACAAACTTCACCCAGGCTTTGCGCTGCATGGATGAATTGTTTTTGGCGAACGGCAAGCAGGGTATTGTGATTACTTCAGCAGGTATACCCGATGCCACTGGCAAGGCAAGAGCGGGAGATAAGGAGATGATGATCTCTGCGATCTCGAAAATGACAATGAAAAGCAACGCTTTTGAGTTCATTGATTTAACCAATGGAAACTCTGGTGAAGGTGATTTGGCTAAATTGTTTGAACTTACTCAGGGACGAGGTAACACCAAGATACCGGATTACTACATCCGTGGAGCTGTAACTCAACTCGATGACAACGCTGTCCGTGAAAGCAAGGGCTTCGGCATTGCTTTACCTTTTTTAGATATGGGGTACTCTAAAGATCAATCTTTCGATTTGATTAGCATGGATATGAGCGTGGGCGATGCAACTTCTCGAAGGATACTGCCAGAAACAAATACGTCCAACACCATGATCATTACCAAGGGCGGATGGTCGGGTGAGGCGGGAGGCAAAGTAGTCAAGATGGGACTCAGTTTTAACAAAGATCTGAGTCGCTCTGAGGGCGTTGGAGCCACTTATCGAACACTAATTGAGCTTGGACTGATCGAGGCTTTGGGTAAATTTACTCGAGTACCTTACTGGAAATGTTTGGATATTGAATCGACCAACCCTGAACTGCTGGATCAGGTACGGGAGTGGTATGACGTGGCTTCTGATAAGGAGAAGCTATTGTTTATACAGCGCAAACTTGCCGGGATGGCTCGCTACAAGGGTGAATTGAACGGCGTAATTAGCGACGAACTAAAAACATCAATTGCTGAATATCAGGCTTATGTTGGATTGATTGCCGATGGTCGGGTAAATTTTGATCTCTATTTCAGCCTCAAGGACGACATCCAAAATCAGCTTGCGTCGCTTCCGGTGAGTCCACCTGCACCGCAACGTGTGCAAAGCGTAGCACCAATTGTTTCTACGCCGGCTCCTGCACAGGTGGCAGATGCGCTTTCCGCAATTACTGTCTCACCATTCCGGATGATCCTCACTAGTGACAGAGGAGGCAACCCAAGTTATAAGGTCGGTGAGTTACTTAACATGAAAATGTCACTTAATAAACTCGGATTTGCGTCGTGTTTCTATGAAGATATGAGTAAAAATACTGCGCGTATTTTCCCCAATCGCTTCTATCGGGATTCCATGGTGACTGCAAATTTACAAGTTCCCTTGCCGACTGGTGGGTTCAAAATCAAATTTGATAAGGCGGGTCGTGAAAGAATTGGCTGTGTTGGTTCAGATAGAGAATTGGTTATCCCAGCCAATATGGCAAATACAAATGATTTGAGTCCTCTTTCGACTAAATCGATCGATGAAGTTATTGCTCAATTCAAGAAACTAAACCCCGATATGACATCTAGTCTTGTTGAAATAACAGTACGCTAGTTTTTATCATGAACAATGTCAATTGTGATTTCACCTGCTTGAAGTTCTTTTAAGTTATGCGGGTAACTATTTATGAGTTATATCAATAACCTGCCTTTGAGCTTGGTTCTAGTCTCAATTGGTGCGGTTGCAGGCCAAGATTCATTTATTTTAGGGTCTGTCCAGTTTGCAGGCCAGATAATTTTGGCTGAACCTGCTAATGATAAGAAAATTGAGAGGTTGGGTGCATCTGAGAGTAGGAAAAAAGCGATTTCATCGTTAGATGAAGTGACTCCGCCAGCTGCAACAATAATAATTGTTCCAGAAGAAGAGCAGGGAGTTTTATCTCCTTCAGGTGGCAGTGCACCACCAGATAACCGGAAAAGAGCAAAAAACTATTTACGTGACTCTGAGACTGGCAAGGTACCATCGGTCCCGAGAAGCTCTGAAGGCACCTCAATTGGTGTCGATACGCCACCGAACGCTGCGGAGAGAAGTGCCAATAAAGCGCGGCGATATTTAGACGGATCAAGCGCGAGTGGCGTTAAACCTGGGACCACTATAAAGTCGGGCTCTGCAGTCGGAGTTGTAGGAACCGACGGTGTAGTGGTTTTTGCGTGTGATGACACCAACAACATTGCTGGGCGTATTGGTGATGACTCACAGTCCGGAAATTTACTCACGATCGAGCTTAACGGCAAGCTGGTGAAAGCACGCTGTAAATGAAAAATTGAATCACATTGAAACGAGTCACTGTCAACGCATGAGTCAGCTGAAACGTTGCGTTCTTCATGATGCATGCAATGAAAAGTACTAGTATAGTATCCATAATATTTTTTATCGGAACATCTGCAATTGCAGATGTGTCTGTAAATCTGTCCGGCTACGGAGTAAGAATTAAAACAGATGATGTCGCCGTTACCGCTAAATCATCAGGAACGATTGATCCCGATGTTCAGATCGAGGGAGTTACTATTATTAATGATA
>CAIYNH010000598.1 GCA_903927495.1 uncultured beta proteobacterium | reverse complement strand
TTTGGTGATGCAATCGTTCTGCCACACCGCAGCCTACCCCAAGCCGGTAGACGTGAAAATGCACCACGAACTGCCTGAATTTATCAGCACACGTGGTGGCATTCCACTGCGCCCGGGTGACGGCATCATCCACAGCTGGCTGAACCGCATGTTGTTACCCGACACCGTCGGCACGGGCGGCGACAGCCATACCCGTTTCCCGATTGGCAGCAGCTTTCCCGCAGGGTCGGGTCTGGTGGCGTTTGGTGCCGCTACTGGTGTGATGCCGCTGGATATGCCCGAGAGCGTGCTGGTGCGCTTCAAGGGTACTTTGCAACCCGGAGTGACACTTCGCGATCTGGTCAACGCAATTCCCTTATACGCCATCAAAGCGGGTTCGCTGACGGTAGCAAAGCAGGGCAAGAAAAACATCTTTTCCGGACGCATTCTTGAAATCGAAGGTTTGCCAGACCTCAAGGTTGAGCAGGCATTTGAACTCAGTGATGCTTCTGCCGAGCGCAGCGCTGCAGGTTGCACCGTGCATTTAAACAAAGAGCCCATCATTGAGTACCTCAACAGCAACATCGTCATGCTGAAGTGGATGATTGCCAACGGCTATTCTGACATGCGTACCATCAATCGCCGAATCAAGGCCATGCAGGACTGGCTCGCCAACCCACAACTACTCAAAGCCGATGCAGATGCCCAGTATGCTGATGTGATTGAGATTGATTTGGCAGATATCCATGAACCGATTCTGGCTTGCCCGAATGATCCGGATGATGTCAAAACACTGGCGGATGTCGCTGGCATCAAAATTGACGAAGTGTTCATCGGTTCTTGTATGACCAACATTGGTCACTTCCGCGCAGCATCCAAACTATTGGAAAATAAGCGTGACATTCCGGTCAAATTGTGGATGGCACCGCCCACCAAAATGGATGCCAAGCAACTCAGTGAAGAAGGCCACTACGGTGTCCTGGGTGCAGCAGGTGCACGCATGGAAATGCCAGGCTGCAGCCTGTGCATGGGCAACCAGGCACAGGTCAAAGAGGGTGCGACAGTGCTCTCTACCTCAACCCGCAACTTTCCCAACCGTTTGGGCAAAAACAGCAACGTCTACCTGGGAAGCGCTGAGTTGGCTGCCATTTGCGCTAAGCTAGGTCGTATTCCGACCAAAGCCGAATACCTCGCTGACATGGGCGTTCTCACTGCAGCCAGCAGCAAGGTGTATCAGTATCTGAACTTCGACAAGGTGCAAGATTACACCGATGCTGCAGCCAAGGTGAAAGAAGCCGGCACAGTTTGAGTTATTGTATTGGACGATGCCGTTGGGCATTGTCCGATTACAGTGATGCGCCCCATAGAGTCATCTTTGGGGCGTTTTTTCTGGATCAAGAACCGGGGTGGACGGTTAAACTAGCCCTATTCAGCCACCTGTCGTGGCTACGGTATTTATCGAAGGAGTTCCCCGTGTTTTTTGGCAAACTGTTACCGCGTGACACCAATTTTTTCACCATGTTCAACCAGCACGCCGAGCACATCGTGACCGCCGCACATTCTTTTTCGAATTTGGTAGCCAATTACAGTAATTTGGACTTGCGCCAAAAATATCACCGCGAGGTTGATCATGCTGAAGGCGCTGCAGACCGTGTAACTCATGAGGTAAACAAGGCAATTCACAAAACTTTCATCACGCCGATTGACCGAGAGCAAATACACAACCTGATTAACACCATGGATGATGTCGCCGATCTGATTCAGGACTCTGCCGAAACCATGGCCCTGTATGACGTGCATCACATGACTGATGAGATCACGCGATTAACAGACTTGAGCGTCAAATGCTGCGAGCGGGTGCGTGATGCTGTTGGTTTATTAAGCAAAATTGCCGAAGCGTCGACGGCCGAGGCTGCGCTGAAAACCTGCGATGAAATCGACAAACTCGAGAGCGATGCCGACCGCGTCATGCGCAGCGCCATGAGCAAATTGTTTCGCGAAGAACCGGATGTACGTGAGGTAATCAAACTTAAGGCAATTTATGAATTACTCGAAACAATTACCGACAAGTGTGAAGATGTGGCAAATTTGATCGAGGGCATCATCCTCGAAAACTCTTGATTTAGCGCAGGATCAGGACATGGGAACGGTACAAGCTGCGGTATGGGTGGTCGTTTTATTGGTGTTACTGGCATTTTTATTTGACTTCATGAACGGTTTTCATGACGCTGCCAACTCCATCGCGACAGTGGTCTCAACTGGTGTCCTCAAACCGGGCCAGGCAGTAGTATTTGCCGCTTTCTTCAATATTATTGCGATTTTTGTTTTCCAACTCAGCGTAGCAGCAACCGTTGGCAAAGGAATTGTGGTTCCTGGCATCGTCGATACGCATGTGGTTTTTGGTGCGCTGCTGGGTGCGATCAGCTGGAATTTCATCACTTGGTATTACGGCATACCGAGCAGTTCGTCACACGCACTTATTGGTGGCATCGTCGGAGCTGCGATAGCCAAGGCTGGTGTAGTCGCGCTTATTTCAGGCGGAATTTTAAAAACCATAGCGTTTATTTTTATTTCTCCTTTGCTTGGTTTCTTGCTGGGCTCCGTAATGATGGTACTGGTGTCGTGGATTTTTCGTGGCTTTAGACCCCTGAAGGTGGATAAATGGTTTCGACGACTGCAGTTGGTGTCAGCAGGTGCCTACAGTTTGGGCCACGGCGGCAATGACGCTCAAAAAACTATTGGCATTATCTGGATGCTTCTGATTGCAACGGGATACTCTGCGTCCTCAGATATTGCACCACCGACCTGGGTTATTTTTTGCTGTTACACAGCCATCGGTCTGGGAACCATGTTTGGCGGCTGGCGGATTGTCAAAACAATGGGACAAAAAATAACAAAACTAAAACCGGTAGGTGGTTTTTGTGCTGAAACCGGTGGTGCAATCACATTGTTTCTTGCGACGGCCATGGGTGTTCCAGTTTCAACCACCCACACTATCACTGGGGCAATTGTTGGAGTGGGTGCGGCCCGACGCGCAAGCGCAGTGCGTTGGGGTGTTGCTGGCACCATTATCTGGGCCTGGATCTTGACCAT
>CAIYNH010000597.1 GCA_903927495.1 uncultured beta proteobacterium | reverse complement strand
GTATCAAGCGTTTGTTTGGTGGGGCCGGCACCCGTGAGCCCGTCAATAATATAGGCCCAACCAGAACCGCTGCCGGTCACGACACAAGCATCTGCGGTCGAAGAACTTACCGGAGACAGTGTGGTGGCCAAGATAAAGGTACCGGTCAAACGTTCAACCGGGTAAGCATCACGCTGACCACTGTTAGGCAAATTCACATACCAGCCCCTGACCCCCGTCAAGCCAGTGCCCCAAGTGACACTGTTGGCCGAAACGTTGAAATACGGAATGGTGGTTGTTACACCGCCTGAGGTGGTGCTGACATTGACCGTGGTGATGGTTTGCTGCACCAGTTGGGAGAGACCGGTTACTGCAGCACCCGTAGGCGTGCTGGTGGCACCAAACGCTTGTGCATCCCAAACACCATACAGCGCTTGGGCATTCAGGTTACTTGCATCCGCAGTTTCAAAAAACTTGCCCGTGCCAAATGCCACCACGTAGCCACCACTTGGATGCGGCAGCACCGCAGGTGCCGCAGTGATCGGTTGCACATTACTGGAACTGTCCTTGGCAACATACAGGGCACTGCCTGACAAACCAACTTTCCAGGAACTCGATGATGCGCCAGTCAGGTCAAACTTCCACATATTGCCTTTCAGGTCACCTGCGTAAGCACCCACAATAACCTGATTGGCATCGCGCACTATGCGCACACCGCCCAGACCACTGGCACTCGCTGCAACACTGATTTCCTTGAGCAGTGCGCCGGTTTGCAAATTCACCACAAACAGGCTCGCCGCCCCTGAGGTACTGCCAAAACCGTTGCCAAATATAGCCACCCACTGCCCACTTTGCAATACGCCAGCTTGCACGTCGCTCAGTACATAACCCAAGTTGGAGAAGCCACTGGTGCTTGAATTAACTTCCCACATGACATTCGATGCAGTCATGTTGATGGGATCGGTCACATCCAGCGCATAGACCGCCTTGGCACCTGCACCGGTGGATCCGAGCAACATATTTTTCCACGCTCCGCTGAGGTATGCATCGGTTTCTACGTTGGGACCATCCACGTAGTACTGGTGTGGCGTGGAACCTGAACCGTAAGTCGTTGCGGACAAGAGCGCCAGATTAGGCACCACTGCTTTGGGCACGAAAGCAAATGTCTCTACCCCGGAGCTGTCACGAAACCCGTGCAACATGCCGTCGTTGGCACCAACAAACAAAACACCTTCAGCGCGTGCAGCTTTGCTTGCGACAAAAGTCCGATAGTCACCTAAAGGAGTGGCTAGCTTTTCATAGCTGATATCCACATTGCCCAAGATGAATGCCGGGCTCGAGTTCACAATGTCGCCCAATAGTGCTGCACGGTTGCGATAGATACCACCGGTCTTACGCAGTTCTTTACTGGTATCACCGCTGATATAGGCTACCAGGTCGGTACTGAGGCCGGTGTTCGAGGCATTAAAAGCGGCGGCGGAACTACCCGTCCAGGTCACAATATTGCGAGAGGCTGCGACGGGTATGGTGCTGATTGGGTCACCGTTGGTGTCGACACCCTGCTCTACTTGCCAAAATGTATTGTTGGGTACTTTGTCATTGCCCGTAAGTGCGTCCAACTCAATGGCCGAGAGTCTGCCTGACCAAGTGCCAGGAATGTATTCAGGTTTGTATTTGCGAGTGCCATTCTTCAGGAAGGTGGTGGATACAGCTACACCGGACAGCGTTTGGGGCGTACCCGCAATGGTGGTAAACATGTGATTCAAGCCAGTCGTTAACTCCGTCGAATTGCTGGCATTGAGCAATTCACCACGGCCGTTGATGGTAGCGTGCCAGGTGTCATCGATGGTGGTGGGGTCATCTGCCCTGGGGGTTGGCCACAACTTTGTGCCCGAAGTCAGACTCGCCAGTGTTGCTGCGTTGTGCACCAAGGTGCCGTCGATACCGAGTGTGACGGCGTAAAACGACATATTTTGCCAGCTTGAAGGGTTATAAATGCCATTGGAATTGATGACCGGCACCCGGTTCGCCAAGTCCGTGCGTAAATCATGACCCCAGTAATACATGGCTATGTCTGCCAGGGTGTTGCTGGCCGTGTCTTTATACGGGCTCACGGGTGTGTACACAAAAGCCGGTCCAGTGGCAGGTGAAATGCTGAAGGCCGTGTTGTCAGCATTGCCGGCTGTGGTCGGCTGGGTGCCGTTCCAATAGCCATCCGTCACAAGCATGGAGAAAGATCGGCGGCAACTGGCGTGGCTGGCAGGGAGTTCGGCTCTGCCTGCACCACTCGGGCTGGAGACAGTTGTGATGCCCGTTGACGCTGGATTGGGCGTAGTTGCCCACGGGCCATCACTGTCAGTACGTGAGTAATACTTGCCTACGTTGTTTACGGCGACCAAGTTGGGCGTTGAACCCGTTGAGTTCAAAGCATATAAAGTGGCAAAAAAAGTGTCTTTCACGCCGCCAGCGCCGTCGCTGTAGGAAGAAACTCCGCGTTGAAGTTGACTACCGTTGAGTTGATCGATCGTGCCATAACCCAACCGAATCGAATCTGCCTTCAGTGGTTGAAATGCGGCACCAAGCCCGGTCTTTGCCATCTCCAGGCGGGTTGAGTACCAGAGCTTCCAATTGGCATAATTTTGCCGCTCCTCCGCATAGGTGCAGGATGTTGCCGCCACGGCAGAGGGTGTCACGCAGTCAGTCCGATTTTTAAACTTGGGAAACAAGGTGCTCGCTGTCGTGGTGACTGTATTCGGATAGCTCAGAGAGGCAGCCCCGGTAGCCAGCAATGTCGAGGCTGGGCTGTAGGATGGGTTGTAATAGTCTGAAAGAACTGTGCCACCCGAGATATAGGGCCCGGTTCCGGTTCGGAAATAAACCTGCCATGGTGGACTGATCAGCGGTGCAGTGCTTACTGACGCTCCTAGATAATTGACTCGAGGCAGGTAGCGAACGCGCGGATCATAATAAATTTTATTAACATCTGGCGAGTACCTGGCGTAGCTACCTCCAGGACCCGGCAAGCCCATACCGCTGCCGCTACCTCCATATTGGTAAATATAGTCTGCATCCATCGACCCCGATGTATCAAGAATCAGCGTCAAATTGGGGGTTACCGTGTTCGACCTGTTCAGCAGCGGCTCCTGAGCGACCTGTGCCAAGACCGGGACGAGCGTTGCAGCTAGAACAACGGCCGAAAATATGTTTCGTAACGAGTGCATTAACATAGGGTTACCTCTTATTTTTGGTGTTTCTGCCAGCATAGAAACCAATTACGCATGGGTCAATAAATGACCAAATTTGTCTCAATGTCGCCTTCTACCGTGATGATGGCTATCGTGGCTATCGTGGCTATCGCCGCTATCGCCGCTATCGCCACCACTTGAACCACCGCTGGTGCCACCAGTCGTGCCACCGCTGGTGCTCCCACTACCACTGGTGGTGGTGGTGCCAACCAGACTTTGATCCAGTTCAACATGGGACTGCATCCAGACTTCGGACCCGCTTGGTCGGCTTCTGGCTGAATCGGCAGCAGCTACTTCAGGCCCAAAGCCGCGTGACGTAATCACAAACGACGCGGTTTGACTGACCGACGTTTTGCCCGCAATGACCATGGGCAAAGGTTCAACCATGCATTCTGGGGGGCGCTTGTAAGTGCTCGTCAGACCGGCCTGATTCACCAGACTCAGGGGCAACACATAGGTCGCCGTGGAGGTGCTGTCCCACGTGCTGACACTTTGCCAGCGGGCTGGGGTCACCGCAGTGGTAAACATATTGGACGCAGTGAAAGTGGTTGTGAAAGTAGGTGTTGCACCTGCGGCCACGTTCAACACCTCCAGCACCGACGACTCACAATGGCGCAAGGCGATTTCAGCCGCCTGGGTTGCAAGCTCAGAGGTGCGCACGTTGCTGGCAACACTCTCAGAAGAACTGACGTTGCGCATGCTGGTCACAGCCAGCAGTGAGATCACCACCAGCAAAATCAGGGCGATGATCAACACCACGCCACGTTGGGCTGGTGCACAGTGCTTTGGGCGCATGAATGTTGTCATGGTAGACCTTATCTGATGTTTCTATATGCAACTAATTTCTCATGCCCACTGTGGCCGAAAATGCGCGCCTGAGTCGAAGATCTGGCGGATTGGTTTCGAGCGTGCCATCACACTTGATGTAACTGGCCGATGCCAAATCGGTAAGTACCGGGTTTTCGCTGCGCACGACGATGCAAATACGTACGGTCACCACGTTTTGCCAGCGTGAGGCATCAGGCAATGCAGCTAATAGAGTTTGAGAGATCAGTTCATCAGCCCGCAAATAGCCAGCCACCGTCGATGCTGTTCCAGTGGGGTCAAGCGTGCCATAGCTGAGTTGCATATCTTCAACGTTTTCTACCAGCGGCTGTGCCGTGCTGGAGCCACCATTGCCTTTGCAGTACAGACTTGGCGAAACAATGGCAGTTGAGGTGCCAATGTAGAACCGGTTATCTGCCATTGTGTAGGTGACTGGCACCGATGTGGTGACCGTGCCAGAGACAATTGTCTTGAGGTTGCTGGCGGTCAGAACTGTCAATGCATTACCCAAGCAATCCGTTGGTAAACCCGCACTGGTCGGAATGGTATTGAACTTATCAGCC
>CAIYNH010000596.1 GCA_903927495.1 uncultured beta proteobacterium | reverse complement strand
GCGTGAGTGTGGCGAAATGCGTCAAACTTTTGCAAGGCGTTATCAAGCGTAATTCTCAACACCAGCGCACTTAAAAACAGCACCATACCAGCAAAGCTGTGCAAAATGACTTGTGACCGGCCCAGTGCATACAGTAGCAGGGCAAAGATGAACACTGGCCAACCACAGTTGCGGTGCAGTAGCAAAATAATGTTTCTAGTTGAGAATTTCATCATCATTGCCCCCCTTTGTTTACTCACTCTCCATCCAACTTCAATAGGACGGCTTTGGCAAACGCAGCGAAATCCGCCAAATGGGACTTCACAATGCTGTGAACCATGAACCAGTTGATGGCATCATAGTGATGCATGGCAATGTTACGAAAGCCCACGGCTCTTTTTAGTTTGAGCGCAAGCTCGCGATTGATCACACCGGTTTGTGCTAATTGCTCAAAAGTTTCACCCATGGTGTTGGGGGGTAGTGCTTCGGTGCTGGCGATCAGGTGCGCGCCAATGTCAACACACAGTTGCACAGCACGGCTTAGGTTCAGCGAGACAATGTCTTGCAGATCAAAATCGGCCGCGAGCTTATCAGCATCTGCCGGACACTTGGTTTGAACGCGCAGCAAGCAGCGGCGCAGTGACTCCAGTTTTTGTTCAACCACTACCCTATCCATGCTGCACGCCTTTCAGCCAAGATTCTGTTGCGGTAAGGCATGAAATCAGCTTGCTCAATAAGGTGTCGGCTGATCAAGTTGCCATAGGCCGTGTCGCTGCCCAATAAGCGGCGACCATGCCGCACGATTTGACCTAGCAGGGGCTCACCTACCACTTTCAGATCAATCAGGTCTATGGGACGGCCGGTGCGTTCAGCCAGGGCGGCGATGATGTTCATTCGCTCGTCTGCGCTTAATGTGTGGTCTGCTGCGACTGCCATGTCCAGGTCGCTGTCTGCTCGCTGTTGTCCCGTAGCCACTGAGCCAAAGACAATCGCCAACCCCAGTTGTGGAAAGCGTGACAACACGTCTGCTAGATCAGAGGCAATTCCAGGCATGGAGCCTCTGTCAAAGACAGTGTTTTCTGAAGGACGGTTTATTGGTGTGGCTTTAGTCATGACATCGTGTTGTAAAACTATTGTCAGTGAAATTTGTGAACCGCACCCAATCGTTGCCGATACGCCTCAAACGTCTGCAGCGCGGTATCAAACCCAATTATCAGCATCAGCGCACTCAAAAACAGCACCATACCCGCAAACCCATGCAAAAAGCCGTGCCCAGCGGCATCGTCAAAGTGGTAGGTAATTAGGCTGAGCGTCATCACCCGGACGACGTTAACGGTAAAAGTAAAAGAGATGGGAACAATCAGCACGGCCAGGCCGATGATGATGGGGAGCCAGGCGAGGAGCTGGGTGGGCAGGGGCATGACAGCTTTTTGGGTCATGCGGCGGCCTGCAGTGGGTGGTACTTGTCGATTTGGTTGGTGTACAGGTCCATGATGGGAAAACACAGGTCGTAGTCGCCCCAAATCAGATCGCCGTGTTCGAGTCTGAATTCTGAAAACCGCTTTTCATCCAGATAGGCGCGGAGGTCAGGATGTACTGCGTGTTGAAGAAATGATTTGAAGTCCACCATTTGTCTTGCGCCGTCGTCAAATAGTAGGCTGAGTTTGTAGTCGCCCTGGGTCGAGGCGGCGACGATGTTGATAATTTTTTGTAAAGTCATTTCAACCTCCGGGTGATTCGCTCGGGCTTGATGCTGCGGTGCATGACGAAATAGTCAATCCACTTGGCAATAATATCTTCAGCACGCGCCGAGACCACTTCTTCAAAAAAATGCATTTCGTTTGGATTTAGAGGGTGTCGTCTCGCAATGGATCCGTAACGTATCTCACTGATTGTGCCGTTCAGAATGATGATTTCAGCCCGTTACTCGCGCCCTTGTGCTTTGACATGGACGTGTACGGGCTCATGTTCATTGGCGTAGAACATGACGATTAAGCCAAAGTATTCGTACAGCTTGGGCATGTTGGGTTTGGCGGTTAGGTGGCAGAGCTAATTTCAAACAGCAAGCTGTCTTGCGATCTGCCCAACACAATGGACCCGTGCATTTGCTCGTCGCTGCTCCAGATACCGGTAAACAGGTCATACAGGCTGGGCACATACAGCACGGCCAGGCCGATGATGATGGGCAGCAGGTGAGCAGTTGGGCGCGCATGGATTGCCGCGCTTCGCTCAATGACGGGGGTGGGGATGGTAGTCATCATGCGGTGCCAGGCCCGGTTAATTCTTGCACGGCACGATGCAAGAATGCTGCAATTTTGTCTTTGCCAGGCAGTTCAATTTGGTAGCGCGAGACAAAAAGGTTGCTGCTCATGTCGGCCAGGGCGTATTCGACAAGTTCGTGGTTTTTGCGGGTACACAGCAGGATGCCGATGGGCGGCTGGTCGCTGAGTTGCATTTGGTTGGCTTTGTAGTAGCTGACGTAGGTGTTGAACTGCCCCAGGCGTCGTGTTTGAATGCGTCGTTTTTTAGTTCGATGAGCACATGGCATTTCAGGATGCGGTGATAAAACACCAGGTCAACAAAGAAATGCTCACCACCGATGAGCAGGCGCTTTTGCCGGGATTCAAAGCAGAACCCGTGGCCTAGCTCCAGTAGGAAGTCTTGAATTTTGTTGAGTAGTGCATCTTTCAGGTCGCCTTCGGTCACGACTTCGCTGGGTTTGAGGCCAAGGAACTCAAACACGCAGGGGTCGCGGATGATGAGCTGGGGTGCTTGCTGTTCGGCAGCGGCGTGGGTATGCTGCGACACCAGATTTTTGTCTAGGGACAGCGCCCTGCGCTCAAAGTATTCGGTGTCAATTTGACGCTTGAGCTCGCGCACCGACCAGTTGCCGCGCAGGG
>CAIYNH010000595.1 GCA_903927495.1 uncultured beta proteobacterium | reverse complement strand
CGAAAAAATGCCAACTGACAGGCAAATTAACGACGCGAAGTTCGCTGCCAAGACTGAATATTTGCTAACTAAGATGTCGGCTCAAATTAAAGTATTCAAACACAACGAAAAACTCAATATCTACAAGACGGCCAAACTTGGGAATGCCTTCAAATGGACGCTCAAGGACGCGGGGGTTGACGAAGCTCTCAGCGCAAAACTGGTCGAATGGCTAGTTACTAACATCTGACATTTTCAATCTTGGTTAGTCACCATGTTGCTTGTCGAAGTCATCAAAAGTATTTTCAAAAAGTCGGTTGCGAGCGAGAGTCAGTTCACGCCAAGCATTGACTCCAGAAATGCCGTCCTCAACGTGGGCGGCGGCAACAAAACCATACAGATCCCTGGGCATTACCACAATTGGCGCCATCTCCTGCTGGACATCGATCAGAGGGGCGATGCAGACATTGTCATGGATGCAAGAAAGCTGAAGACCTTGCCCATGGGCCAATTCGATGCAGTCTATTGCTCCCACAATCTGGAACATTATTTCAGACACGATGTCGCCAACGTGCTGTCGGGATTTTTTCATGTACTCAAACCCGATGGATTTGCCGAAATCCATGTGCCCAATATGCGCAGTGTGTTGAAACGATTCGTAGAGACCGGTATGGAGATAGATGACATTCTTTACGAGTCGCCGAGTGGACCCATATCGGTTCTCGACGTCATTTATGGATGGGGAAAGCAAATTGAGAGCACAGGCGTTGATTTTTACGCGCACAAAACAGGCTTTACCGAGACATCCCTGATGGCGGCGTTGAACCGCGCCGGGTTTGCCCATGTGTGGATCGCTGAGTCAACGGATGCATATTCAGTTGGCGCGATGGCATTCAAAAAATATCCAACCCCGGCCCAGTTTTCGCTTCTGGGCCTAAACCCCGCCTGACGACAATTTATAGCGCCCGATTAGATGCGCTACACGAGGCATTCAAATGTTAGACCGATTGAGAGTTGCGCTATTGAAACGGCTTGACAAGGCGACTACGCGATTGGCGAGCATTGAAGCAGCCCCTGCTGACCATGAGGGCCTGCGAGCCAGGGGCAATGTATTCCTTCAGAACGGTCATTACAAAGAGGCCGAGCGCATCTATCGGGAAGTCCTGTCCAGTCGCCCGAACGATGTCAAGTCGTTGGTCAATTTGGGCTTTGCGCTGAAAGAACAGAACCGACTTGGGGAGGCAAGGGTTTACCTCAAGCGCGCGATGCCGCTACATACTATAGATTCCCTTGCCCACGAAACACACTATCTGTTTGGTCAAATTGCGGAGGCACAAGGACACCTGGAAGAGGCGGCACAAAGCTTTAGCACCGCGTTTGAATTGAAACCGGATTTTGACTTTGCCTGCCGGGATCTTTGCCGGGTTTTATTCTTGGGTGGAAAAATTGATGCTGCGCAGGCAGTGCTTGATAAGGGTTTGGCCATGCACCCCGGGTATGCCGATTTCCATTTTTACCAGGGTAACTTGCATGTCGAAAATAACAGGACTGAACTTGCCGCAAAGAGCTATTCAAAGGCACTGTATTTGGGAGCAAAGTACCCAGAAGTTTATTCAGCATTGGGTGCGGTGCAATACAAATTGGGAGACGAAACGGCTGCACTGGAGAGTTTCCAGCACGCCATGGACATCGAACCAGGCTTGGAAGCTGAGGCCACGTACCAGGCAGGGTTTTTTTGTCTGCGCCGTGGCGAATACTTGAACGCAATAAGCGGTTTTGAAAGGGCACTGACCCTTCGCCCTGACTTGACAAAAGCGCATTCGAGTCTGATTTTTTGTTTGAGCTTCAACCCGTTCGGTCCACCTTCGTTCCGTGAGGCCGCCCAACGCTACGGGAGTCTATTGACGGGCATGACCACGGGATCTGTTCGTCCGCCGCGTGCAGCCTTCCAGCGTGGAACCCGACCACTGAATGTCGGATTTGTGTCGGGCGAACTCAAGATGCATCCCGTGGGGGTTTTTCTGGAAGGAATTATCAAGAATATAGACCCTGCACGTATGAAAGCAATCGCCTATTCCAACACGTCAAATGCGGATCAGACTACGGATCGGCTGCGGCCTTTGTTTGCGCAATGGCACGAGATCAAGGGTTTTTCGGACGATGACGTAGCCCAAATGATTCGGCATCACAAAGTTGACATTCTGGTGGACCTGGGTGGGCACACTGGGGACAATCGACTGCCCGTGTTCGCACGCCAACCTGCT
>CAIYNH010000594.1 GCA_903927495.1 uncultured beta proteobacterium | reverse complement strand
GCTTTATCATGCGTTGCAGCCACCACCTTTTGGGCCTCGCTCATGCATGAATCTGCCAAGCGCTGCCCGAGCTTATGGTTCATTAACATTGATTTGTTTGACAGTTGCAGCCAAACGGCACCTGCTTTTCGGTCTTCCAGCCGGATTGCCCCCGTGCTGGTCTCCACCGGTGACATCCGGTACTTGAGGTTTTTGTGGTGCAGTTCAAAGTACCCCGGTGATTGGAAGTCGGCCTTCAAAGTCACAACTGCACCCTGTTCACATGGCATGCTGCCGTGCTCTATGCGTTGGGCAATTGCCAATTCGGCGGGTGTCAAAACCGGTTCTGGAACTTTGCCAACGGAGACTTGCTGCGTTGTCGATTTTGACTTCATGCTGACAGGTGAAGCTTTTTTCAAATCAGCAGCCTGGGCCATCACCAGAGTTGGCAAGGCCGCAACCACAAGTGCAATCAGCCAACGGTTGTGGTTGGCGTGCAGCAAATGGGTCAAATTAGGAAACATCATGTTGGGACTCCTTTTATTCGACTTGGTGATCAGGTAAAAAATAGATCTGAGCCGGATCATCTGGATGCAAGCGACCGGTCTGATGAGCTCGCTCCAGCACGTGCCAAAAGTACCTATAACTGGCGCGATCATGCAATTTTCCTGCAAAAGAAATCGGAGCCCATTGCGCCAATTCGGCCGCCCTCATGATTTGGCTGGCCATTTCAATTTCATGAACGGGCGGTGCGAAGGCCATCAGAATGGGCCTGATCTGGTCAGGGTGAATGCTCCACATGCGGGTAAATCCAAACTCACGACAGGCGCGGCGGGCGGCAGTTTCAATGGCTGAGGAATCCCTGAATTCAGTCACGACACAGTGAGAAGGAACCTTGCCATGGGCATGACACGCAGACGCGATTTCAAGCTTGGCGCGGGCTACCAGTGGATGTCTGAACTGATCGAGTTCATCTGACCCCAATGCTGATGAAAAACTCATGGCACTGGCCGGAATCGCGCCGCCATGCGCCGAGACAAAGTCCATCAAGCCAAAGCTAATCGACTGAACCCGCGGATGCCCCGCAATCTGAAACGTATGGTGAACTGCTGCCGGAGATTCAAGCAGAACATGAATTGGCAGGGGGGTTGGCCGGGGACAACCCAGTGCCGCGTGATCGATGCATCGAATTGCCCGTTCAACGTCTGCCACTGACTCAACCTTCGGAATCATCAGGTGGCATAGAGCGTTTGCAGCTCTCCCCACCACAGTTGAAACATCGTGTTCAAATGCCGGGTGATTGACAGGATGGACCCGTACCGCAGTTCGGGTTGAACTCGAATTTGCTATAAACCTAGTAGTGGATTGTGCATTACGGACTAACTCTGCAACCATTATTGCATGATCTTTTTCGCCACCAATTGGTGCCCCATCTTCACAGTCCAGCGTGACGTCAAACATGCAGGCACCGTATTCGGCTGTGAGTTCTTTTTGCAACGCCAAGCTTTTGAGGATCCGCGTCTCAACACCACAGTAATGATCGCAGACCGGCAACAGCTCTGCAGCCGAAGCATCAAGTAAGACATTGCGCGGATGTTGCATGGCAAGCGGGCTTAGACTCAGAGCACCCTAGGCACCACGTCTGCGAACCAGCTCCACAATGACGTGGACGCGAAACGGGATGAATCCAAGTTACTTCAGCAAATGTGCTACGCCAGCTTGCTCGTCTTGCAGTTCT
>CAIYNH010000593.1 GCA_903927495.1 uncultured beta proteobacterium | reverse complement strand
TGCGAACAGACTGGTTCAAGCCGCGCACTTGCGAGGTCATGTTCTGACCAATGGCCAAACCGGCAGCATCATCCTTCGCAGAGTTGATGCGCGACCCCGTGGAGAGTTGCTCCATGGCGCTGCTCATGGCGCGGGTGTTGGTCTTCATCGCATTTTGCGCAAAAAGTGCGTTGACGTTGGTGTTAATAACTGACATGGCGGTTCTCCTTTAATGTCTGGTGCTTACTTGAGCAGCGCGAGCACACTTTGCGGCTGCTGATTTGCCTGGGCCAGCATCGCGGTGGCGGCCTGCTGGATGATCTGCGTCTTGGACAATTGCGTGGACGCCGTAGCGTAGTCTGTGTCCATGATCGTGCTGCGCGATGCGGAGAGATTGGACGAAATATTGGTCAAATTGTCGGCAGCGTAGGTCAGGCGATTAATGCCAGCGCCAATATTTGCCCGTTGTGCATTAATGATATCAATCGCACTGTCAACTTTGGCAATTGCGGTTGATGCGGGACCACCGGACGCGCCGGCCACCGTTTGCCCGCTAATCTGCAAAAGGGCAACCGTCGTTCCACTGATGATGACGGACACAGTATGGCCTGACATTGCACCCACCTGGAACTTTGTTGTCGCAGCGGACAGCACAGAGATGTTATTCCACTTGGTTTGTGTGTTGATACTGGAAATCTGGCTCGAGAGCGCAGAAAATTCCTTATTCAAGTACAAACGTTGGCTGGTAGAAAATGTACCGTTCGAAGCTTGCACTGCCAATTCGCGCATGCGCTGGAGCATGTTCGACACTTCCACCATGGCGCCTTCTGCCGTTTGCAGCATGTTGATGCCGTCGTTTGCATTGCGAACAGACTGGTTCAAGCCGCGCACTTGCGAGGTCATGTTCTGACCAATGGCCAAACCGGCAGCATCATCCTTCGCAGAGTTGATGCGCGACCCCGTGGAGAGTTGCTCCATGGCGGTGCTCATGGCGCGGCTATTAGTCTTCAGCGCATTTTGCGAATAAAGGGCGCTGACATTGGTGTTGATGACTGGCATGTTACTTCTCCAAAAAAATAGACGTTAATTACAAAATGCTGCTAAGAGAACAAATACCCTGTTGACTAAATAAAGCATCGGGGTCTGCTGAAATTTCTTTAGTCGTGCGACGAACTATTTATGCAATCTTGTTGAACAAGATGCCCTTGAGGTCATCAATCTTGTGCGCCATGCGCAGCACATCTTCGGTGGGGATCTGGCGCACTACTTCACCGGTTTTGATGTCGGTTACCTTGATCACGGCACTGCTCTTGGATTCGTCAAACGAAAAACCCAGGCCGCGGTTGGTGGAAGCCATTTGCTCATTGAGCAAACTCACGGCGGCCTTCAGGTTCTGCGTGGCCTGGGCCGCATCGAACTTGATGTCTGCCGGCTTGGGCGCAGTCACTTTGGGTGCGGTGCTAGCTTGCGCGTCGGCCGCTCTTGCCACATTGGCAGGTGAACCTGCACGCGCAAACGCGGCGGGTGCTGGTACCGCGCTCGCGCCACCAGCGGCACTAACTTCTGAAACCATGTCTTGCCATCCTTTCAAAAACTGCTGAACCTGCTGTCTTTAGGGACGACTCATCTACCCCAAGGCGGGGCAGATCAAGATTCAGTAGCTTGTGATTCGGACTGGAACCGGCAAACTTTAGCCGCTGGTGGTTGAATCGGTGGTTTTTGCAATCTTGCGCGCATTCGCAGCACAATTCGCACGAAACCCGTCGCTGATACGCGCGTCCTGCTCGGCGGTTTGCCAGAATTTGTTTGCCGCTAGTGCGGCGGCTTGCCATGCGTCGCGCTCCGACGGCAGCGGGCGCATCGGCTGGAAATCAATCTCCTGAAGCTCAATGCCGCGTCCTGGC